>CAYQMZ010000686.1:3797-4632 GCA_964418725.1 uncultured Pirellulaceae bacterium | reverse complement strand
CCAAACTTGGCCACTATCCTGTCCCGCTGCAAACAAGTACCTGTTGTCTGGCGAAATCGTAAACGAACGAGGCGTCTTTGCCGTAGCAAATATGCCAACGGCCTCTAGCTTGCCATTGCCCTGATCAATCCGGAATCCAGCGATCGCATCACTTCCTCGATTCGCCACGTAGATGAACGTCCCATCACTTGTCATCTCGCATCGCGCGGTAGTGTTCTTCGCAGCCATCGCTGGATCGGCCAACGTTGTCAGTTTTTGTTGCCTTGTCAGCTGACCAGAGTTTCGATCAAGCGTGAACGCATTCAAGCTATCTCCAGCTTCATTGTTACTGTAGACCCAGTTTCCATTCGGATGAACAGCTACGTGTCGCGGCTCGTCACCAGGACTTAGCGAAATGAACGGAGGATCACATGGCACCAGCGGCCCGGACCGCGGGTCAAATCGAAACTGATAGATCCGGTTTGCACCTGTGTGTGGCACAAAGGCGAACTGGTCAAGCGAGTCCAAGTGAATTGCATGGGCTTTTTCGGCAGTACGAACAGTTTGCAGCGGTTCTTCGCTGAGGTGACCGGACGGAGACACCGCGTGAACGGTCACCTTATTGGCAACATAATAGGCCGTCATCAAGAACCGCCCGTTGCGATCCAGACACAAGTAGCAAGGGTCCGCACCCCCGTCGACCAAACTTAGGCGTTGCAGAGTCCCATCGGGATGAATTCGAAAACTAGCGAGCTGTCCAGAAGAACGCATCGCCACAAAGAGAGTCTGGCGATCCGGAGAAGCGTACATGACACCGGGTTCTGCAATGCACTGCGTATCGTTCTGCCGTGTCAGT
>CAYQMZ010000686.1:596-3787 GCA_964418725.1 uncultured Pirellulaceae bacterium | reverse complement strand
TTTGAAGCCTGCAGCAAAAACGTTGCTAACAGCAGGGACACCACGGACGACCGATGAATGCGACGAAACGTTAAAAGTGATTCAGTCATTGGATGGCTTCCTTTCAACCTCAGTTCTTTTGGACCACAACATCTTCTTCGATTCGGCAACATGGGGCTACACTCACCTGTGGCGAGCTAGAAAAGAGAAACACCATGCGGCCAATCCGTTCGCGACGTTCCCACAACTCACGGAGGAACAACTTTGGGCCGAAACGCCAAAAACTGCCGTAATTTGGCAAGCAATCCAAAATATGCTCAGATCTCGCAGCGTGAAGCAGGGTTCTCCAGGAGAATACACGAACGCGAATTGCGAGAGACTCGCGACCGGACGCGCTCGTTGTAGCGCGGCCGCTCCGGTCGACCAACGTGGAGCCCGGCTTTTTCGATTCATTTGATCGGGCACCAAGCCGACTACTCGAACCCGCGTAGTAATCATCGCAAAACGGTCGATCATCGCTTGAGCCCGAAGTAAACATTCGTATAGTACCGTAGGCATTCAACAATCGGAAGGACTCTCGTATGACGACTACGGACCAAACCGACACAAAGCAACTTCTAAAAACGCACTTCGGTTTCGATCAGTTTCGTGAGGGGCAACAACAGGTCATCGATATTCTACTGCAGGGAGACTCGGCAGCCGCGGTGTTTCCGACCGGCGGCGGCAAGTCGCTGTGCTATCAACTGCCCGCCCTAAGCCTGAGTGGATTGACCCTCGTTGTGTCCCCGTTGATCGCGCTTATGAAGGATCAGATTGACGCGTTGCAACAACGTGGAATCTGTGCCGCCCGCCTGGATTCGACTCTGACCAATCAAGAGTATCAACAGGTCATCGAATCGCTCCGAGACGGCAGCTTGAGATTGCTGTACGTCGCTCCCGAGCGTTTCAATAACGAACGCTTTCGACAATTGCTTCAACAAACCACCATCTCGTTATTCGCGGTCGACGAAGCGCACTGCATTTCGGAATGGGGCCACAATTTCCGACCAGACTATTTGAAGTTGGCGAGATTCTATCAGGAGTGCAACGCAGAACGCCTGCTTGCACTTACCGCGACGGCACCGCCGAAAGTTCTGGAAGATATCTGTCGCGAATTCCAGATCCGGGACGAGAACGCAGTCCGAACCGGCTTTTACCGCGAGAATCTACGACTGCTCTCAACCGCCACCAGCTGTGAAGACCGCGACGAATTGTTGGCGAGCCGCCTTCAGGAGCGACCTCTTGGAGCTACGATCGTTTATGTAACTCTGCAACGCACTGCGGTCGAAGTGGCCGAATTCCTTCGCGAACGTGGCTTCGAGGCACAACACTACCACGCTGGTCTTCCGCCAGAAAAACGAAGTGACACGCAAGAGTGGTTCATCGAAGGACAAGACCGAATCGTCGTCGCTACGATCGCCTTCGGCATGGGCATCGACAAGTCCAACATCCGCTACGTCTACCACTACAACGTTTCCAAGAGCATTGAGAACTATGCCCAAGAAATAGGCCGCGCTGGACGGGATGGCGAGCCAGCGATTTGCGAAACGTTGCTAGTGCCAGATGATGTACGCACGTTAGAAAACTTCGTCTATGGCGACACACCGGAGTCAGCGGCAGTGCACTCGATGGTGGCGGACGTTTTCTCTCATGGTCCCGACTTTGGCGTCAGCGTCTATTCGCTCAGTTCAACACACGACATACGTGACCTTGTGATCAGAACACTGCTCACTTACCTCGAACTGGATGGCTACTTGCAAGGTGGCACGCCGTACTACGCTGAGTACAAGTTCAAGCCACTGATGCCTTCATCAGAAATACTCGGGCAGTTCGACGGCGAACGACAGCAATTCCTCAGTACGATCTTCAAACAAGCGAAGCCTGGCCGAACTTGGTTCACGCTGGATCTGGAAAAATGCGTCGCGGCCACGAAGTCGGATCGACAGCGGGTCATTCGCGCCGTCGATTATCTGGCTGAAAGAAATATGATCGAACTCCGCGCGGCAGGGGTTCATCATCGATACAGCGTCGTTAAGAGTCCCGTGATCGCGGACGTCGCCCAAACGCTGGTCGAGCGGACGATTGCCAGACAAGATCGCGAGATCGAAAGGCTGCAAACACTATTGCAGCTTTTTGCACACGACGGCTGCCACGTGTCAGCACTGGGAGCCTACTTCGGCGAACCTCTCCCGCAACCTTGCGGTCACTGTAGCTGGTGTGAAACGGAAGCCCCAACACAAGTCCAAACTGTGGAAGACGCATCCGTCCCCGACGAAACAAAGTGGTCCCAACTGATGGAGTTGTGCGCGAAGCATCCCGAGGTATTTGCCAGTAATCGTTCGATCGCTAGGTTTGCCTGTGGCATTACTTCGCCGCTCCTGACGAAGGCCAAGCTGTCTCGTAACGAGCTGTTCGGCGTCTTCGCCGAAGTTCCATTTGCCACCGTGCTGGAAGCAGCCTCAAATCGCTAGAAAACCAGTGATCCTTGCCTGCAACCTGCCGTTCGAAAGCGAACTCACCGTAAAGATCCGGATGACTGTCGAACGCCTACTCTCATTGTGCTTTGCGATCGGAGTGATCCTTTTTGCTGCTGCGATGCCGCCACACACTCGTATTCTTGCCGCATTCATACAGCTGGCGTTGCCGCTGGCTGCCATCTGGTACCCAATCGAACTCAGCGAGCTTTGTAGCGTTGGACGGTCCGCAGCACGGACTCCCGCCGCATTGGTTCGAATACTTGGATGGGTGCTGCTACTGCTGACTCCTTTCGGAGTCTACTTCTTCCGTTTCTGGTACGAGTAGCCTGGAGCTGTTTCCGAAATCGCTTCGACATTCCCCATTCGGCTTCGCCCTTTTCATCGTAGTGTGGGCGGCGTTTCGACTTTCGCAGCCGTACCGAATCTCTCGAAAAAGGTGGCTCCTGGCCTGTCGGTCATGAGGTACATCAGGCAAGTACAACAGGCCAGGAAGCCATCCCCCGTTTCACGATCTCTTGCGCCATACGTTCGCCCGTGGACACCGCCCCACCCTGCTTGGGGCCATCTTTGGCATCGAAGATCGAAGAATCGGTTTATTGCTCGGAGGAAAACTACGTTGTGCTGACGAACGCAAATTGTCGTAACGGCAGTGCGAAATCGGTGTGGTTGTATGACGGCTCATTCACACGACCGCTA
>CAYQMZ010000686.1:0-586 GCA_964418725.1 uncultured Pirellulaceae bacterium | reverse complement strand
TCGCTTCCTCACTTCACCCTCCCGCGAGCGAACTCCTCCATGTTTTATGGCATTTTCGTGGGAGGGGTGAAGTGTTGAATGCAAGTTCAAACTTGTGGGTAAAGACAAGCTCATTCACACGACCGCTGCCAGAGTTGCCCGGTGTTCACGGAGAGAATTCTCCACGAGATTCACCGTGACAGTTCCAACAACCTTAGAAGGCTACATCGCTTGCAAAAGTACTCAGACTTTTTCAAACACCGCACGCCAATGAATCAGCACCACGTGGACGACCAAACGCTTTACCGAATCTTCGAACGTTGCTAACCGCTACTGGACTTTCACATCAGCGCGGGTCCACGGCGGCGTGGTCAATTGTAAATCGCACCAACAGAGCTCGGTGGTCGCTGATTCCCGTATCCAGGATCTCACTTGAACGGAATTGAATTGCCTCGTTGCCCAACACATGGTCGATCCCAACAATTGGCAGGCGGGCGGGAAACGTCAAATACGCGCTGCGTCCGGTGTCTCGATGCGCACTAGCATACCCGTCGATTCGCAAGTTATGACCATACTCGGGCGCGTTGAAGTCTCCGGCAATCAGCGT
>CAYQMZ010000685.1:0-4639 GCA_964418725.1 uncultured Pirellulaceae bacterium | reverse complement strand
GGATAGCGGTCTTCATCAGGCGGCTTGAGGTCATCGCGAGAGATAATGCCACGTAGGTAAATGGCAGAGTCGTCAGGCGGATTGTTATCAGACATGGCTGCGTCGAAGAGTTTCGCGTTCGGAAGGTCTCCGAATCATACGCAAAGTCTAACAGTGTCTCGACCGTTGCCACCCAAGGTACGGCAGTGCACGTACACGGAACCGTGCTTTTGGAGGCTATTGCTCAGATTTGCTGTGCTGTGAATTATCGAGCTGCGCATCGATCAGCATATCGGCCAACTGGCATAGTTGTTCGCCGGCGGCATTCTCGCGATCGATCACCTCAACGATGATTGCCCCCTGAATAAGTACGACGAACTTGTGCGCGAATGTGTTCACATCGTCAAAGCCGGCCAGCTCGGCAACGTGTTCGATTGTCGACCGAATAGCCTCTAAATTGTTTTTTGCCGTAAGGTGAACGGGATCATTGGGGTTCGGGAATTCAGCCGCCGCACTGATAAACAGGCAACCTTTGAAGTCGCGATCAGCCAGCCATTCTCGGATTGCGGGGGCAATCGCGCGGAGTTGGTTGATCGGATCATCACCGCCTCGCTGTCGAAGAATTGATCCAAACTCTCTACGCCACCATTGGTCACGCCGCGTGATCACCTCCAGGATCAACTGATCGCGGCTCTCAAAGTGGTTGTACAGCGTCTGTCGTGTGATGCCTGATTCTTTGGCGATGACATCGACGCCCACGGCATGAAAGCCGTTCTTGTAGAAAAGGTCGAATGCAGTGGTGAGTATTGCCTCGCGAACCATCTAAGCTGCTCCTCGGTTTAGCCTTGAAAGTGGTTTAGTCGAGGAACTGTTCGGATCCTTACAATGCGTCTGACGCATGTCTTGCATCAGAAAAACGCATTCCACAGAGGAGGGGAGTGATTGCAGGTTGCTGAGGGTCGCTTTGACAAGCCGTCAATTGACTTTGCTGGACAGGTGGCGATTCTGGCATTGTCCGCCAAGTCGAAATGCGACTGATTTGTGTAGATCAGCACGACCAACGGTGACGCATCTTACATTCACACCCTGGAGTTCCCCCAATGAAACACCTTCTGACGTTAGCAACTCTGCTGCTTTTCTGTTCGAGCTATGTCACTGCTCAGTCAATTGACGTGCGAGTCGAAGTCACCAACAACGCACCGACCGGCGGTGTCGCAATCACGCCTGCCTGGGTCGGATTCCACTCGGGATCCTTCGACAGTTACAACGGTGGCTTGGCTTCACAACCAGGTCTGGAGTCCATCGCGGAAGACGGATCGACTGCTTTGATTAGCAAGCAGTTCTTGGACTTTAACGATACCAACGGTGGGTACACTTACGTTGCGCCAGGTCCGGCCAACGGTTTGGTTCGCACTGGAGATCTACGCGACAGGTATCGTGTTGACGGTACGTTGGTCGATGACGACGGAACTCCACCGTTGCTTCCAGGTGAGTCGATCAGTCAGGACTTCACGCTTCGCATCGACGGCTCGAACCGATACTTCTCTTATGTATCTATGGTCTTGCCGACGAACGACTTCTACATTGCCAACGGCAACCCAACCGCTCACGACTTGGCAAGTTTTTATGACGGCGAAGGATCCATTTCGTTCAACATTGGACTGCCAGGTACGATCAACGACGCCGGTACGGAAGCAACTAGCTACGTCACGTCTGCCGCTAACGGATTGTTCGGCTTGGCAGGTGGCCAGATGGGCCCAGATACTCCATCAGGAAGCCTCGGCTTGGCAAACATGAATGTTTCCGGCAATCCTTTCGAAGGCTTTGGAATTGATACTCCAGCTGAGTTCAACTTCAACGACGAAAGCCTGTATCCCAACGGCATTGCGACGGTAACTCTGTCGGTGATTCCGGAACCGTCATCCAACTTGCTAAGCGTATTCGCACTTAGCGGTTTGTTGATGATTCGACGTCGTCGCTAGAGCCTGCTCAACAAGGCCCGGGTCGCAACGAAAGGGGATGCTTCGGCGTCCCCTTTTCTATTTGGTGTTGGACGAGATACCGCTAGATCAGTTTTCCCATGCTGACCCGCTGCTCGACGCTGTAACCGAGCGATTCATAGAAAGCAGTGACGGCCGCGTTGTCCGCACGAACTTGCAGATTCACTTTGGGACAACCCCGTCTCGCAAGAACGGTTTCGGCGTGCTGCACGAGTTGGCTTCCAATCCCGGATCGTTGATGGGTGGAAGCGACGCCCAACGAATAGATCCAACCTCGATGTCCGTCGTAGCCAGCCATCACAGTGCCAACTACCTGTTGCTCATCTACGGCGACGAAGAACAGTGAGTCTTGGGCACAAACTTTTCGCTCGATCGAAGCCACTGGATCGTTGTGGCCGGTGGAGTACGGAAACAATTGATTCCAAAGATCGACGACCTTTGCTTTATCTGCGTCCTGATAATTTCGAATCTGTGTCATAGCGTTTAGAAGGCTGGGTTAACCGTTGAGTCGTAGAAGTGACGATCGCGGTTAGGTGGCAACACGCTCTTGGATCTTGGTGAGGTGGTGGTTCATGTGGACCACGTAATCTTCCAGTAGGAAACCCAGCGTGCACGGTTCGTATCCCGTGATCTCGCAACGCACTGTCAGTTTGTCACTAGGGATGTGACGAATGAGGTGAGCAAGCTGTCGGTTGTATTGGAACCAGAGCTCGACCAGCTCCGACCAATCGCGTGTGTGGTAGTGGTTCAGCTCGGCCCAGCTGTTTTGGTCATACTTCGGAAAGACCAGCGGGTCCGCGGTCTGGGCACGAACAAAGCGTTGGTGATTGTTGCAGGCTGAGTCGATCAGGTGGCCGATGACTTCGGCGATAGACCACCGATCCGGTGTGGGGCGAAACGTCACTTGTTCGCTACTCAGTTTCGTGAGCCAACTGCGCGCTTGCTGGATCGAATCCTCAAGATCGCTGGCAACTTGTTCCGCATTCATATCGAATCTCCAAAGTCGGCTAGTTCAGACGGCTAGTTCGTGCACCATTCGGTCTACTTATGTTGTCGCGGTCAGCGGCTTTGACGCTCGTGCCAGGCCCGTGTTGCGACCGGAACATTATGGGCGCTGAGTGACCGAAAAGGTTCGCGACTAGATGAGTAGTTTCACGGTTCTCAGTGGCGAAAGCTTGATTCGATCGCCAATCTCAACGCTTGTTTCTGGCCGCAATGCTGGCCAGCGTATCAGCGGACATCCGACAGCGGATTAGCGTCGCTTGACGGCCCCAAAACGGGGCAAAAGGGGCTTCGTTGAGTCTACCCATCTGGCAAGCTATCATCTGGCAAGAGAAATGTCTCTAACTTGCGGTTCGTCAAACCTCCTACCTTCGGAAACCCACCATGATTGGTAGTCGCCCTGCGATCATTTCCCTCCTTTTCGCCCTCTTGGCGTCAGTCTCGTTTGCTGTCGAATTCGAAGTCAACGTTATGTCCGGCGACACGGCACTCCGGAATGCACCGGTGCGAGTTCCGGTCAATTTTGGCGTTACCGAAACGACGCCTGTTTCGCTTAGTGGCGACGGCTTCATTGGGATGGGGCAAGTGACTGCTGGCGGAGCCGTTGGTTCCAACTCGGAAGAACTGTGTTTCGTCATTCCTTATCTTCCGGCGAATGAGAAGCTGACGATTTTCGGCAAAACCGTGAGCTCTGCGGAAGCCAAAAACGGATTCCATTTTGATTCGCAGGAAAACGAAACCACATTGAGTCTAGGCAAGGACGGCCGCAATATCTTTCGATGCATGCGAGAGCCACTGGATCGCTCGACGCCCGAACGTATCGGTGAAACCTATAAGGTCTTTCACCACGTCTTCGATCCGACTGGTAGTCGTTATGTCACGAAAGGACCTGGCGGCCTGTTTCCGCATCATCGCGGGCTGTTCTTTGGCTTCAATCGAATCAGCTACGGTGACAAGCAAGCCGACATCTGGCACTGCCGCCAGGGCGAGCACCAAGCACACAAAAGCGAAGAGCTGACCACCGGCCCAGTATTCGGCCGCGAGACGAGCAACATTGACTGGCATGGTCGCGACAACAACGTCTTCGCAAAAGAGACTCGCGAGCTAACCGCTTACAACGTCGAAGGTGGCTTGCTGATCGAATTCAATACACTGCTGGAATCCCAGGTCGGAAAAATTCGGCTTGATGGCGACCCGCAGCACGCTGGGTTCCAGTTCCGTGCGAGTCAAGAAGTACCCGATAAGACAAAGGCGCAGACTTACTATCTTCGTCCCGATGGAAAGGGCGAACCCGGAAAGTTCCGCAACTGGTCTTCGAAGAAAAATGAGACCGAGCAAAATCTGGCTCACATCAACTTGCCGTGGAATGCACTGTCCTTCGTGCTGGATGGCAAGCGATACACGTGCTGCTACTTGGATCATCCTGAGAACCCAAAGCCAGCAAGGTTTAGCGAACGAGACTATGGTCGGTTCGGATCGTACTTCGAATACGACATGGATAAGGACAAGCCTCTAAAGCTGAAGTATCGAATCTGGCTGCAAGAAGGCGAGATGACCGTCGACGAAGTGAACGAGCTTAGCCAAAGCTTTGTTTCGCCCGCAAAGGTTTCCGTATCGGTCACGTCCGGACCAACACCCGAAGCCACCGCCGACCGCGA
>CAYQMZ010000684.1:0-4640 GCA_964418725.1 uncultured Pirellulaceae bacterium | reverse complement strand
AGGTAGAGGTCCGCACCAGCTTTCATGGCCTCGATCGCGGGCAATGCATGCCAGTGATCAGGCGTGCCAATCAGGACGATATCGTGCTGTTGGTCCTGCAGCATTTTTCGATAGTCGCCGTACAGCTTGGGCTTCACACCTGAATAGCGAGCAAACTTGTTCACGATTTCGGCGGCGCCGTTCAGCATGTTGCTGTCGACGTCGCACAGGGACACAACATCAATGTTGTCGGGCTCCACCTGGATCAGTCGCAACAAGTCACACTTGCCGTACCAGCCCGAACCGATCAATCCAACCCGGCGTCGCTTACCTGTCGCTGCTGCAGTGAGCTTCGATGCGGTGGCCGCTACTGAAGCTGCGGTGGCACCGGCTTGTAGGAACTTTCTGCGATCCATGAAATCATCCTCTATATAGTTCGTGTATCTTGGCAAAGGCCTGAAGTTATTGGCGTGGTGACGTCGGCGACTTCAACTTGTTCCGCCGAAGACTTTGTTGACGCTTTATTGCTCTCCCCGTGTGACGGGACATTGTATCAACGTCGCGTCCATGGTGATAATCGGTTATGGAAGTTGAAGAAACGATTGTGGCCATTGCGTCCTCGCACGACGGTGGAGGCCTCCGAGGCATTGTGCGAGTCAGCGGACCGCAAACGCTGGACACCGTCGCGAGCGTCTTCGAAAGCGAAGCGGGCGCTCCGAGCTTACGTGAAACGACGTCATCGCGCCGCATTCCAGGCTGTCTGATGATGGACACTCCGTTCGGCGACGTGCCCGTCGACTTGTTCGTGTGGCCCGACGAACGGAGCTACACTCGGCAACCGACCATTGAGGTCCATACGTTTGGCTCGCCGCCGATCCTGAATGCGGTTGTCGAGACACTTTGCCAGCACGGTGCTCGGGTGGCTCGCCCCGGAGAATTCACCTTGCGTGCCTTCCTAGCGGGACGAATTGACTTGGCTCAAGCCGAAGCAGTTCTTGGTGTGATAGACGCCATCGATCAGCGCGAGTTGAATGTCGCACTCGAACAATTGGCCGGCGGACTCTCGCAGCCACTCGACGAGCTTCGCAATACGCTACTAAACCTTTGCGCCGATCTGGAAGCAGGACTGGACTTTGTCGAAGACGACATTGAATTCATCACGCAAGAACAAATTGCCACCGAATTGACTTCCGCACTCAGAATCATTGAGACGGCAGAAGCCCAGATGCAAAATCGAGAGCAAGCCACACAGCTGCCTCGCGTTGTACTGCGAGGCGAGGCGAACGTTGGCAAGAGTTCGCTTTGGAACGCACTGTGCGACGACGACGTCGAAGCGATCGTCACGAACGAAGCCGGAACGACACGCGATTATCTAACTGGGGTCGTGAAGCGATTTGGACAACACTTTCGACTGATTGATACGGCAGGAATCGAACACGGCGCTGAATCGCTAGACAAGTTGCTGCGTCAAACGTCCGACCGCCAAGCGGATGCCGCAAGTCTGATTCTGCTGTGCATTGATGCCAGTCGCGAGCTAACGACGTGGGAAAAACATGAAATAGCCAGATTGCGTTCTGAAGAAACGAGCGAAGGCAGAGCTCACCTAGTGGTTTTCACCAAGTCGGACCTTCTAAGAGAAACGTCCCCGCCATTGGACGTGCGTCCCGATTTGGTAACGAGCTGCCACGATCAGGACAGCATCCAACGGCTTGCACAGTGTTGTGGTGAAACGCTTAACAGACTGGCTTCCGAATCCTCGGTAGTTGCCAGCACAGCAGCACGTTGCCGTGAGAGCTTGCGATTGGCCCGTCAATCCGTCGAATCGGCCATCGCGTTAACGACGGCGAGCCAAGGAGACGAGTTAATTGCAGTCGAGGTTCGCTCCGTACTTGAGCATCTCGGACAGATCGTCGGGGTGATCTACACGGACGATATCTTGGATCGTGTATTCAGTCGATTTTGCATCGGTAAATAGTTGCAACTGACGCGGGCGTTCACGTTCTACGGTTGTCGCGTTCCGCCATTCCTGGAAAGCAAATGGAATGCGTCTTACACCGCAATCGCACTATCACTGACGCCACCAGATGTCCCCGACGCTACTAGGCCCCCACAAGTGTAAGATGTTTGTAAGACAGAAATCGAACTTGCGTTGTTGCCGCTGGAAACGTGCACACCCCATCCGCGAGGCCGATTTCCCCGCAAGGAAGGGTGCGAAAGGTTCGATACAACGAAAACCGAATGGAACAGCGGTTGTCTTTTGCCGTTGACGTTCTGGCTTTGAACATGGAACGACCGCCACGAATCGCCTTTGGTTTCGCACATCGAGTTTGACAATCGGTTCTGGCGTTCGATAGACTGATTTGATCGGGAATAGAGTCTATATAGGCCGTTGTTTGCGAGTTGCGGAGGGATTTGCGGCAAACGATGACAAGAACAATTGTCGCGTTGTATTCGCGTCAGGTTCGACTCAACTTGGTCGAATCTATCGTGAGAATGAACGAACTTTTGAGGTCATCGGAACGCACTCGTGAACGCCCATCTACGGTCAGCGGAAGCAGAATCGAGGTAGAGCATGGCAGGTAATGCTGTTTGGGGTATCGATATAGGTCAGTGTTCGCTGAAAGCGATGCGTTGCACCTACGATGCGAAGGCAAAGCAAGTTGTTGCTGATGCCTGCGACTTCATCGAATACGAGAAGATCTTATCGCAACCAGACGCGGACCCCGTATCACTCGTTCGGGACGCCATCAAAGAGTTTCTCTCTCGCAATTCCGTTCGCGGTGACAAGGTCGCAATCTCCGTTGCCGGCCAACAAGGCTTGGCACGATTCATCAAGCTGCCACCGGTCGAAGCCAAGAAACTATCTAAGATCGTTGAGTTCGAAGCCAAGCAGCAAATCCCTTTCGCGCTGGAAGACGTGATCTGGGATTACCAAATGCTTGTTGGTGGCGTCGACGCGGACGGCATGGCATTGGAAAACGAAGTCGGCCTGTTCGCCATGAAGCGTGATCAGGTGATGCGAGCTATCCGCCCGCTAGACGATGCTGGCGTCGAAATTGACTTCATTCAACTGACGCCTGTTTCGGTTTTGAACACTGCCGTCCACAGCGTTCTGGGCGAACTGCCCCCGGTTTCTGAATTCGATCCCGAAAATCCTCCCGAATCGGTCGTCGCACTTTCGATGGGTACCGACACGACCGACTTGGTTGTCACGAATGGCTATCGCGTTTGGCAACGAAGCATTCCGCTTGGCGGGAATCACTTCACCAAACAACTGACCAAAGACCTAAAGCTGACGTTCAGCAAAGCGGAACACCTCAAGCGGAATTCTGGTGAAGCCGAAGATCCCAAGAAAGTCTTCCAAGCGATGCGGCCAGTCTTCAATGACTTGGTTACCGAGGTCCAACGCAGTATTGGTTACTTCGAGAGCATCGATCGCAACGCCAAGATCTCCAAGATCGTGGGCATGGGGAACGCGTTCAATCTGCCTGGACTTGAGCCCTATCTGGAAAAGAACTTGGGACAAAAGGTCGACGTGCTGTCGACATACCCACACTTATCCGGGCCTGTCCTAGAGGACGACAAGTTTAAGAAGAACTCGCAATCGATGGCCGTACCTTACGGCTTAGCTCTTCAAGGCTTGGGACAAGCCAAGATGAAGACGAACTTGGTTCCGCGAGAACTGATAACGGCACGCATGATTCGCCGCAAGAAGCCCTGGGTCTTGGCCGCGGCCAGTTTCCTACTTGCCGGATTAGCGGTCAGCTTCGCTTTTGCTGCTGCAAGGACGAAGTCCGTTGCCGAAGAAAGGTACCAGCAGGAAGACTCACGCGTTCAACGTGTCTCCAGCACCAGTAGCAGCCTGAAATCGACGGACGATACAAATATTGTTCTGTTCGATAAGCTGGCAACCGTTGGTGATCAAGTCGTATCCGGTGGTGACCGTCGTTTCCAACTGCTGGAACTGATGAAAACAATTGATGCTGCCCTTCCTCGAGAGCGAGGCAAGCCACCAGGGCAAGTCAGCAAGCGACCACTTGTCACTGACGACCCACAACAGCAGCGGCAGGAACTTTACATCGAAACGATGGAAATGAAGTTCCACACCGATGGCGACACCGAGGACGCGGCCACGTTGGAAGACTGGTTCGACGAAGCGGCACAAGAGCGATACTCCGGTACGCTCGCAATGTTGCAAGAACTCGAGAAGGAAAAAGCTGGGCAAGCTCCGAAACCCACCGAGGGCGAAGAAGAAGCGGAAGAACTCGAAGACGAGACCGAAGAAGCGGAAGCCCCCGAAGGTGAACCGCCAACTGGATCGGGCTGGGTCGTCGAGCTGAGCGGACATCACTTCCACAACTCGCCGAAGTGGCTCCAAAGGGCTGGCTCTGAATATGTAAAGCGAACCCTTGTGAAGAACCTGATGGAAGGCAGTGTGGAACTACCTGGTCCAGACGGCAAGCCAATCCCCTTCACGATGAAGGAAATGGGAATCAGTCACGTCCTGATCGCTCATGACGGCGGTATCACAACCAGGGAGTTCGAAAACCCGAACTGGACTCCGCCGAATCCCATGGCGGAATACGAAGACGAAGAAATGGTCCTCGAAGGACAGGTGAAGGAAGAAAAGGAAGAGAAGGAAGAACCTCGCTACCTAAAGC
>CAYQMZ010000683.1:0-4644 GCA_964418725.1 uncultured Pirellulaceae bacterium | reverse complement strand
TTCCGGCGATTCCGAGGCAACGTCGGCCATCACCACGATTGTGAGCGTCTTCTTAATGTGGTCGAAGATGACCATGCGATCGTAAAACGCGAAGCTCATGTCCGGTAGCTTGCGATCGTCTTCGGGTGCATTCGGCAGATGCTCGGTATACCGCACAACGTCATAGCCAGCATAGCCAATGGCTCCACCGACGAAGGGTGGTAGCTCGCTGTGGTCAAGATGTGCTACTTGAATGCGTTTCAGCTCGTCCCGCAGGACTTCAAGCGGATCATCGACGACTTTCGTTTCTTCACCGCCGTCAGCAGATCGCAGCGTCACTTTGCGGTCGGTGGCCGAGATTTCCAGAAAAGGTTCGGCTGTTAGAAAACTGTAGCGGCCTACACGTTCACCACCGACGACGCTTTCGAACAGACATGCACTCTTGTTGGGGCCTTGATTTGATTGCTCAAGACGCTTGAAAGCAGATACCGGCGTCAACGAATCGCAAAGCAATGTGCGGTAAACGGGAACGAATGAGTGCTCTTTGGCAAGTTCCTTGAATTCTTCCAAATGAGGTTGATGCATAGAAGCCGATGCTTTCTTACGTGGACATGCCGAACAATACGTGAACATCTGCAAGAGTCCACGCTGGCAAATGATTTGAGTGACTTTGTCTAAGTAACTACAGTGACGCTGTGGTGCACCAGCGGTTCGATCAATCTTGACACTAGTTAGGTCACTGTTAGAATCCGCTCGCGTTAAGTGTTGCTGCCAAACGAGTTAAGGCGACTGCAAGTTGTCAATGAGCCAGGGTCATGGAATCGGCCCATCGCAAAACTTGGCTTGCTGCTATCAACTATACAAAGTAGCTATCGCGATAGCTCACTTCACGTTTCGCCATTAGCTTGCAATCATCAAGCTGTTCGCAGATTGACCAATCATACTCCTGCCCGACGATAACTGACATGCAGTGCCAGCAATGTGAAAAACCAGCGACGTTTCATATTACCGAGTTGACGGGCCAAGAGCATCAGGAGATCCACCTTTGCGAGGATCACGCGAAAGGTTATCTGATGCAGACCGAAGGCCCGGAGACGCCGGAGTCGCAGTCCATCACGGACGCATGGGCTGACCAGCTGAAGGTCAATCAGACGGCGGAAGACTTGGCCCGGCTTGATCAGAGAGCTTGTCCGATTTGTGGAATCACGTTCTACGAGTTTCGGAATCAAGGTCGACTTGGTTGCCCGCATGACTATGAATGCTTCGAAGCAGAATTGGAACCGCTGATCGTCAGTATCCATGGCGCCACGGAGCATACGGGCAAACAGCCTGCACGGCAGCTTGACTTGGGCGTCAATCCGCTAGATGTGATTCGTATGCGACGAGAGATGCAGGAAGCCATCGAACAAGAGAATTACGAACGAGCTTCTGAGCTACGTGACGAAATTCGCAGAATCGAAGACACACTGAATTCGTAACGCTGCCCACGACCCCCCGCACGACGGCAGAATAGAGAGTCAATAAATGGATGCGAATCACGATCTAAAAGGTCTCACAGCACAGTGTGGCGAATGGCTACGCGGTTCAGGACCTGAATCTGACATCGTCATTAGCAGTCGTATCCGACTAGCACGCAACCTCGCGCCGTTTCCGTTCATTCGTCGCTGTGACGATCGAGATCGCGCGGCCATTGAGCAATTGTTGCGTGACAAGTTGTCCGACATCGACGACCTAAAATCGGCGCTGTACTTGGACGTTGACGATTTGGCTTCGTTGGATCGTCAGTTCCTAGTGGAACGGCAGCTCATCAGTCGTGAACTCGCGGAGAGCGACGGTGCGCGTTCCGTGGCGATCGATAGCAACGAGCAATACAGCTTGATGGTCAACGAAGAGGACCACCTGCGCATCCAATTGATGAAGAGTGGGCTCGACCTACAGGGAGCCTGGGAGCAAATTCGCGAGATCGATGACCGCGTCGAACAACGCGTCAGTTACGCGTACCATCCACGGCTGGGCTACCTTACGGCTTGTCCAACCAACGTTGGTACCGGTATGCGGGTCAGCGTAATGCTGCACTTGCCTGCACTGGTAATTACTCGGCAAATAGAAAAAGTATTCCGCAGCCTTCAGAAGATCAGCCTCGCCGTTCGCGGACTCTATGGCGAAGGTTCGCAGGCGATGGGTGACTTCTATCAGATCAGCAATCAAATTACGCTCGGCCGCACCGAGGAAGAGCTAATCGAGAAGGTCGGTGACGTTGTGCCGGCGCTGATTGATTACGAACGTCGTGCTCGCGAATACCTGATCGACGAGAGCCACAATGACTTGCAAGATCGTGTCAGTCGAGCTTACGGCATTCTGTGCAGTGCACAGGCGATCAGCAGCGAAGAGACCATGCATTTGCTGTCCAGCGTTCGTATGGGGATCAATCTGGGACTAATCGACAATGTCGAAATTCCGACGGTCAATCAGCTGTTCATCCACACGCAGCCAGCACACTTGCAAAAGATCCGCGGAACAGAGCTAAGCACTGCGGATAGGAACGCGGAACGAGCCGAGTATCTGCAGCGGCATTTGCGAAACGAATCTGATCAGTCCGAGAACAACTGACCCTGCTGCCTACTCCATAGGTTCCAGCAGGATCTTGGGGATGACTTCATTGCCACGCGTGGTCGATCCTTCGGCCAGCTGGCTTAGAAACTGGCGCCCCGCCTCGACTACCGCGCCGCACCGATCCGCTACGTCGTTGACTTCGTTCTGATCGTCGGGCTTCAGGTACAGTTCCGCAGTTTCGGTTGACTGACCAAGATCTGCCACGCGAAGCTGCCAGACTGGCGTACGCAGAAGCCATTCATCTTTCCCACGGCTAACGGAATACAGTCGATTCTCGGCAGCGGCACACAGCGAAGACAACCATTCCGAGTCGGAGGTTGGATCGCCAAGGGATCGTGTGAGAAATCGAGATAGGTCGCCAGTTTCAAAGAGTGCGGATTGTCGACGCAGCGCAAAGCGACGTTTGGGGAATCGCACCAACACGGGGACCGACAATAGTTCATGGTGCAATGTCGGACTGTTCCAGCCAACTTGGAAGTGTTCACCAAGCGGAAATCCGCGCGGCGACGTCAACATGAACAGGACGTCTTGTGCCTCGGTTTGCAGCACGGAAACTAAGACTCCCAGGCATCGGTCAAGCAACGCAATCTGCCCGGCGAACGCACACTGTATCTCGTGTAACGTGTCTGGATCGTAGTTCGCGTCAAGCGTTAGTGACGGAACTTGTGCTGACCCAGAGGGTTCTGGATCGTCTTCTTCCGCGAACTGGGCACGGAACTCGTAAGGCGCATCCCACGAATTCGAAAGCCCGCGAGAATGTATCCAAAGCAGCCCGTTGTCTTCCAGCCGACTGATGGAGTCGATCGCCTGCGCAAAGAACTGGGCCGTGTGTGTCTCATCCCATTCGCTGGCCAGCTTCACACCAGCGGAGGCGCCGACTTCCAGCTGTTCAGCAAATTCCGCGGCCAACTTAGTGTCCAGCAGGTCCGCGTCGTCGGTCAGCATGGCTGTATGGCAACCACGTGACTGGGCGTACCGGAGTATCGTCTCCTCGGAAGCCGCGTCGGGTACGTCACCGCTGATGCTTTTGCCACTCCAAAGGGCATCGATGGTCTTATTTGCGTCTGCATACGGTGCGTACATTCCGTGAATCAGCAACGAATCCGCGGCCAGTTCATTGAATGCCTGCGTTTCTATCCACGTATTGCCGTAGGGTCCTAGGTATTTGCTACCCAATCCATCAATAGCTAAGACGACAACGCGAGTCATGTGAGGTTAGATCGCTGCTATGGAACTTTGCGGGACATCCCAAATGACTTGATGTCCACCGCACGTAAGCCTAACAAACTGCCAGTGTTTCGGAATCCTGCTACGTAGTCAGGCGACTGAATCGCGTCTCTTGCGTGATCAGAGTTCCGATTGGATTGCAAGTGTTTCCGTTGATCGGGGTTGCATTGCTGCAACGCGTAGCGTTCACTTGCCACCGGTGGCCGCCTTTGGGTGGGTGGCCTTGTGTTTGATGCTGAGCGGTTTCAGCTGGCTGTGGGAGATTATTGGATGCGATTCTTACTTGGTGTCGTTTTGGCTTCCGTCGCGTGTTTCGTTTGGGCATTCGTGTTCTGGGGCATCAGTCCGTATCCATCGACCGTCATTCAGGACATGCCCAACCGCGATGTTGTGTCGGCCTTACTGAAGACAAATATCCCAGAGGACGGTGTCTACATGATCCCGGGCTTCGGAGATCCGAATGATGAAGACTGGGCGAAACGCAACCAAGCCGGGCCTCACGTGACCTTGCTGTACCACGGAGGCGAGGCATCTTCGACGCAGATGTTGATGGGCTATCTGCACATGTTGGGTTCGGTGTTCTTGCTGGCGATAGTTTTGGCAACGGCTGGCCGGCGGACGTTTTGGGGGCGATTCATGCTGACCTTTTGGATCGGGCTATTTGTCGCCATATGGACAGAGCTGTCCGATGTGGTCTGGTTCTACTACCCGATTCGGTACGCGTGCCTTAATCAAACGTTTCATTTGTCGTCGATTCTGATCGTTGGTTTGATCTTGGCATTTTTTGTTCGACCTCCCGCCGACCCGGAATTGGACTGAGTTAGT
>CAYQMZ010000682.1:0-4645 GCA_964418725.1 uncultured Pirellulaceae bacterium | reverse complement strand
AAACCACACAATGCCGCGATCACTGTGAATCTGGCCGCAGACAGCAAGCCCGACCAATCTGCGACGATGGCGCGTCCGACGTTCGTCGGTGACGGCAACAAGAATGGCTTGATTTGAAACCACCAAACAACGAACTCCCAGCACAGCAGCGTAATCGCGGCTAGTACGACCGGAGGAATCCACGCAGGCCAGGCTCGAACGCTTACGATTTCGCGTTTTGTCTTGGTCACCTCAGACTCCCTCCGAGGCAGCCGACTCAACCGCCCGACGCAATCTCAGGCTCACTTCTGTCACCAGTTGAACGTATTCCGGGGACGTTCGCAGATTGCCATCGCGATTCGCAAATGAGCACTCGATCGTGTCAACGATGGTCGCAGGCCTACCAGCGAGTATGTGGATCCTCTGACATAGAAAGACGGCCTCGGCAACGTTGTGCGTAACGAAGACCGACGTCCAGGACTCTCGCTGCCACAAAGCCAAACTGGTTTCTGCGAGCTGCTGTCGCAGCACTTCGTCCAGTGCCGAGAACGGCTCGTCCATCAGCATGATTCGGGGCTTGGTGACAAAGGCCCTGGCAATAGACACACGCATCTGCATCCCGCCGCTCAGCTGATACGGGTACTTTCCTGCGTCGTCCGGTTGCAACCCAACTAGTTGAATGGCTTCGCTCGCGACTCGCTGCTGTTCGCCGCGATCAACGCGTTGAAGAGCCAGCGGCATTTGGACGTTCTTCGCAACCGTCAGCCAGGGACACAATGTTGGCTTTTGAAAGACAAAGCCAACATCGCCATGACGGGACACAGAGCCGCCGGTGGGTTTGAGCAGCCCGGCAATGAGTCGCAATAATGTTGATTTACCACAACCTGACGCGCCCAGAAGTGCAACAAAGTCTCCAGACTCGGCCGACAAATCGATGTCCCGGAGCACGGTTTCCCGCCCAAAACCGAACTCCACGTCACTTAACTCAATTTCCGGCACGCCGTTTTCTCTCATGTTGCAGTGCGACAGATTGGGCAGCCACGGGATGGCCCACCTTTCGCGACAGCTGCTGCAGCTGATCTAGTTCCCTATGGTAACCACGATTGTCCAGGTTGCACCATGAGCCTTGAATCACAGCCAATTTCAACAGTCGATTCGACGACAGAATTCTCTGTTCCCGTGGGTATTCCTCCGCAAGCACCGCTACCCAGCGATGTTGCTGCGTCTCCACGAGCAGTCGAATCGATTCATGCAGTTGAACACGTCTCAATGCGGCTGGCCGGACGATATCGCCCTCATCCGAACAAGAAAACGAAGCTGGCGCTAAGCACGCTGCTGATCGCAACGGCATTTGCGACGGCCGCTGTAACGCTCAGCTGGATGCAACTTTCGAAGCCAACAGAAACCGATTCATTGGCAGACTTGGAAACTCAAGGCAGCACTGCGGAAGACGCGGAGCTATCCGAACTACGTCACGTAAAGTCACAGACTCCCGAAAAAGAAAAGTATCGCCCCCACGAGGAATTGGGAATCGACCTTGAGCTCCGTCCGGTCTCGGACGCACTAGTGACGGCAGAGGACCTAATCGTCGGGCCAGTAAGCGATGCCCCGCCGGTCCACGTCATTCCACCGAAGCTTGGATCGCCATCAGTGGGACAAGCGGTACACACACGATCAGAATCTGCACCATCGGTCGAGCCCGCAACGCAGCCCAATACAAACACACCGTCTCCCGAACCGCGATATGCCCTGACTGAAGCCGCGCAGCCACCTGCGAATGAAACGAACGCCGTCACAACGAGCGTTCCCCAAACTGCTCAAAAGCAAGACACAGAATCGGTCCTAAACGCCACAGAGGGAACAGCCGAACCTGCCCCAATTTCCGACGACCTAGATTTGCTGATCCAGTCGTACCGAGAGAGCTATCTTTCGCTGAAGACGGACGGCGGCAAGCAGAAGCGTTACGGACGCGAATACTATGCATCCGTTGCCGAGCTTTGCGTCTGGGTCAACGTTGCCAATCAGGTTCCACGTGAAGTCGAAAACTTGGTTCGTGAAATCGCGACGGACAACGACCTTCATACGCTCGTCAAGTCGGCAGCATACAGCTGGATCCGTTGGCCACAACGAGCATCCGATGGTGTGATTGTGGCCGGTGAACTTGCCTCAGTTGACATCACGGACAATGCGACGTTGCTACAAGTGAAGACTGGACACAAAGGTGCGAAGACAATCACGGTCAAGGCCGTGAACGGAGCTGACATCGAGATTGGCCGCCAAATAGTAGTGCTTGGGATGATCTCAACGGACGAGGACTCATCACCTTCCGCCCCAAAAATCAGCGGTTATGTGATTGAAAACTGAGGCCCTCCGCAAGCAGATTGGCCAAACAGCCAAAATAGGTAGGAATCCCGCTGGAACCGCAAGCAAAAACTAAGCGAAACACGTCGGTTTAGTTGCACGAGTGCTGAAAAACTGATAACGTCCTTGCTAAATGAGCTTGACTCAGCGGGGCCGAGCCAAGACGAAAGGATTCACAGTCTATGTTGGTTTTAAGTCGCAAGGTTGGCGAGCGCGTTTTGCTGGGCGATGATATTCGTATCACCATCGTTCGTGTTTCCGGCGGCGGCGTCCGCCTGGGAATCGAAGCACCATCCGACATTCCGGTTGTTCGCGAAGAAGTCGCCGAGACAAAGCCGGTTGCCAAAGTCGTCGCCGACGGCGGAAAGTAGTCGCTTCCCAACTGCCGATCCATCAGATGATCAGCATCGCATCGCCGTAGCTAAAGAATCGGTATTCTTCTTCCACCGCCTGTCGGTACGCCTCGCGCACCAAATCTCGACCGGCAAAAGCCTGCACCAACACCAGCAGCGAACTCTTGGGAAGATGGAAATTCGTGATCAACGCGTCCACAGCATTGAACTGATGCGGCGATCGAATGAACAGATCCGTCTTGTCCTGAAATGGAGTCAAACGACCACCTCGCGAAGCTGACTCGAGCGTTCGAACGGTCGTTGTTCCCACGGACACAATCCTGCCACCTGCGTTTCTTGCGGCCTCTAAGTGCTCGACAGTCTCTTGAGAAACCTCACACCACTCGGAGTGCATTTGGTGCTCATCCAGTGAGTCGACCTTAATTGGGCGGAACGTCCCGACGCCAACATGGAGCGTCACACTGGTCACGGAGACATTGTTTCCCTTCAATTCATTGAGCAACGAATCCGTAAAGTGCAGCCCAGCAGTTGGTGCAGCAATGGAGCCTGGATGCTCGGCGAAGACACACTGATAACTATCGATATCCGTTGGCAGGTTTTCGCCCTTGCGGATGTAATGCGGCAACGGCACACGACCGACACGCTTGAGTATGTCGAACGTCGACTCGGTGGATTCCACCTTCGCCGCCCACATCCCTTCATCCAGTCGTGATATGAGCAACAATTCGCCCGCAGCCTGCCCCTGGCGATTCACGAGCCCGATACGTTCCCCTTCGACAAGCTTTCCCCGGGTCTTGCACAGGATCTTCCACACGTCTTTGTCATCGTGCTCGAGATACAGCCCTTGCCACCTACCCCCGGTCGAGTTTCGATACCCGACCAATTTTGCGAGGACGACCTTTGTGTTGTTCAAGACAACGGCATCGTGCGGACGCAGAAAGCTCGGCAGATCACGAAAGTGAAAGTGCTCAATCGTGCCCTCAGCGCGATTAATCACCATCAAACGCGAATCGGCTCGATTCTTCAGCGGCTCTTGAGCGATCAACTCGGGTGGCAGTTGATAGTCGTAGTCGGCCAGCCTATCCATTTGCATCACGCCTGCTTCTAGCCACTTGACACTTTTTGACGCTATTTCTTGCCACGCTTACGTCGCTTCTTCTTTGCGACGGCAGCGGCCGTAGCAGTGTTGCCACCTGACGACGAGTTGCCGCCGCCAGCGTTAGCGGTAGCGAGACTGACCGGTGTGGCTTCCGTCTTCGTACCGGCATCCTTTGGCAGTAACATTCGCTCGCCGAGTGCCCAGAGGCTGGAGGTAATGAAGTAAAGGCATAGCCCGGCGGGCACCTTGAAGAACAGCACCAGCATAAAGAGCATCATGAACTTCATGACCTTCTGCTGCATCTCCTGCTGTTCGTCCGTTGGCGGCGGTGTGAACATTTGCTGATGCACCAGAAATAGCGCGGTGGAGACCATCGGCAGAACGTTCAAATAGGGGCCCAAGTAGCCGGTGTAGCTGGTCAATGCATCAATCGGAATCAACGAGTCCCAGCGATAGAACATGTCCGGTCCTGCCAAATTCGCACACCAATCGAGCCCCGGAATCAGGGGCGTTTGACGCAGCTCAATATCAACGCTGAGCGCTCTATAAAGGCCAATGAAGATTGGCAGTTGCAAAAACATCGGCAAGCAACCAGCAACAGGATTGTAATTGTGTTTGCGGAACAACTCCTGCTGTGCCTTGGCCTGCTTCTCCGTGTCGTTCGGATACTTCTCCTTGATCTTCTTGATCTCGGGAGTCAGCTCCTGCATCTTCTTCGCGTTCATGGCTTGCTGACGCCCGATCGGCACCATGCAGGCTCGGACCAAAACTGTCAGCAGGATAATTGAGATGCCGTAGTTACCGACGACCCAATACAAGCTATGCAGCAGCCATCCCATGAGTCGAGCCGGAG
>CAYQMZ010000681.1:0-4647 GCA_964418725.1 uncultured Pirellulaceae bacterium | reverse complement strand
CCAGCAACCCGGCAATAGGATTGTGGTACTGCATTCGATTCACGATCGCCAGAAAGAGACTCATGGCCATTGTGGATAGCACGCTAGTCGACAGTTTGTAGACCAGCAGCTGGCGTCGCGTAAACGGCGCAGCGAACAGAAAGTCCACTTCGCTAGGTGAAAAGTAAATGGCTTGCTCGCCGACGGAACTCATCAACAGGAACAGCGTGTAGACCAAAAGAAAAAACGGACCGTAGTTCTCAATCATCCCCGACATCGGCACCTGTGATCGTCCCGATCCCATTAGCATGGGCAGCAACGTGATCGCGAGAAAGGCAACGCCGAAAAGTCCCAGCATTGCTCCACGCACGGTTTTCAAACTGCGATAAAATCGACGCCAAGACGCGTACAGTCGGAGTTTCGTGAGCAGCCAAAGCGAAGAGTGCATCGTGGATCCTGAGCGATGGAAGTGTCGTTGGCCAATAAGTCGAAAGGCAATGCTGGACGAGCGATTACGTTGTCGCTTGGAAGAAGATCTCTTCCAGCGTCGTATCGTCCCCAAGTGCGGGGTATTTCTCCTTGGCTTCGTCCAGCGTGCCACAGAAGAGTGCATTTCCTTTCGAGAGGATCAGCAGGTGCGTACACATGTCCTCAACTAGCGACAAGAGGTGCGAACTGACGATGACGGCCGCTCCCTGTTCAGCGCGTTGCTTCACCGATTCCGTCATCGTGCGAATTGCGAATGGGTCGAGACCTGTGTGCGGTTCGTCAAACAGGATCGCCGAGGGGTTGTGCAAGTAGCCACAGCAGATTGCGACCTTCTGTCGCATGCCTCGCGAGAGTTCAGAGCACAATGCGTCTCGCTTGTCGATGAGTTCGAATTGAGTCAGCAGGGCCTCGGCGCTCTCCTGGAAGTCGTCAACGCAATACGTGGCGGCGATGAACTGCAAGTGTTCCCAAACCGTGAGCGAGTCAAAGAGTTTGGGTTCATCTGGAATGTAGGCCAGGCAGCTTTTTGCAGCCTGCGGGTTCTGCGCAACATCGTTCCCCGAGATGCGCAGCTGACCCTGCGTGGGCGGTATGATTCCGGCGATTGCTCGCATCGTTGTCGTTTTGCCGGCGCCATTCGGCCCCACCAAGCCCATAACGGCACCGTCTGGTACGGTAAACGTCAGACCGGCCACGGCAACCGTCTCGTCATATATCTTGTGGTAGTCGCAAACTTCGATCATCGCATTCCTAGCGTGGTGGGGATAAAAAGGAATTCGCGAAACGATATCCATTCTTGGCATACAGTGTAGCCATTTCCAATGGCCGCTCACGGATAGGACGACTTGCGATGACAAAATCGATTAGTGCAGGTCTGCTGCTGTACAAGCAGACCGAAGAACTGCAGGTGCTATTGGCACATCCGGGCGGCCCTTACTTTGCAAAGAAGGACGAGGGTGCGTGGACGGTTCCAAAGGGCTTGGTCGACGGCGAGGAAGAGTTGCTGCAGGCCGCACAGCGCGAGTTTGTGGAAGAGACTGGATATGATCTTTCAGGTGTGACGGAGTTCCTCGAGCTCGGAAGCGTCAAGTTGAAGAGCGGCAAGGAAGTGTATGCATGGGCCTTCGCTGGTGATTGGGCTGAAGGTCGAGAGCCGGAAAGCAACACGTTCGAGATCGAATGGCCACCTCGATCAGGTAAACGGCAGTCGTTTCCAGAGATCGATCGAGCTCAGATGTTCGCGATGGCGGAAGCTCGTTCGAAAATTAACCAACGCCAATCGGCGTTTCTGGATCGGCTACTCGAATTGACCGGCAAAAGCTAAAGGCACGCGACAGTGTTTGCTGCCGCGTGCCTTTTGGATTCGTCTCACGCTTCGTCAAACGATATAGCCCCACGGGGCGATTTGACGTCGTTCAATCGAGCACGTGCATGTCATTCCACAAGGGACGCCACATCGATACCGGAGGGAACAGCTCGCTGGCGGCGGCCAGTGCCACGGCATCTGAGGCGACTAATTCGCGATGCTCGGCCAGATCCTGGACAGAACGATAGCCGAGGAACAATTGTGCTGCCGCACGATTGGTAAGCCCAATTTGATGCTTTGTAGAGCTGCCTCGGGTTACCTTCATGCTGCGGACGCCATTGCGAATCAGTAACTCTTCGTTTCCGATTCGAATGCCAAGTTCCGTCAGCGATTTAGGTTTCCGTCGGTACATCTCGTGCGCTAAGCGACGCAGTAGCGTTCGCTTGGACAGAATTTTCACCATCCAGCAATCCTGCACAGCATCGGTGAACAATTGCCCGCCGGCTTGATCTGCCCAGGCATGAGCAGGCGAGGACAAAGGGCATTGCAGCCGTACGGAGTAACGTCCTTGATCGATTGCGTCTGCTCCTACGTGTTGCAGCAGTCGAGCGGAACCACGTCCATCATCCGTTTGATCGACCAGCTCCAACACGCTGGCACCACGCACGACGACGTATGCCAATGGCTGTCCATCTTCGATGAACTGATACACGCGATCGTGCGCACGTTTGGAAATCAGCCACGACCAGTCCTCAAGCGATCGAACAACGCTACCGTAGGATTGGCTGAACGACGACTCGTATAGCGAAGAAAGTGCTTCCACATCCGTGAGTCGACCCATTCGCACTTCCCATTGCGGCATCTTGTCCGCGTAGAAAGGTGACTCGGGCTCGGCCGGAGCTGGCAACTGACCTAGAAGTCGCTGAGGAGAAACAATGCTGACGGGGTCGCTGCCGAAGACAGACCAACCGTTGCTTTTAAGGAAGCGGTAATCCTCCTGACGAGCAACCATCATCATTGCTCCGTTGCGTTTGGCCAGCGTTTCCGCTTCGGCCAACAGTTTGCGATCGACGCCGCGGTGTCGGAACTCAGGTAGCATCGCGAAGTCGCGGAGGCGACCGACCGGGATTTCAGAGCGTCCGAACCGAATGGTCTGCGATTGAACTTGGACGTGGCCAGCGACCGTTTTGTCCTTGGGGTCTTTGACGATCAATCGTTCTGACGGATCGTACCCCGGACGCATCAATGCCGAATTGAATTCAGCTTTGGATGGTCGATGCAGCGATCGTTGCAAGAATCCCTGAATTGCCAAATGGTTGCCGTGAATCGCTGGTTCGACAGCAATTGGTTCTCGCAATCGCTGATGAGGCCCGTCGATTCGCAGGCGAATGTTGACATTCCCTTGAGACCCAGAAGATCGAGCGAGAGTGCTGGTTTGGCTGTCGATCTTACGAGCAGCCGAACTATTCTCCTCACTCCGATTTGAAGATGCGACAGTGGTCGATGTACTCGACACTGCGCGAACAGATAGCGCCGTTTGCATGGCGATAGTCCTTTCTGCCGACCGCGCACGCAATGCCCAGAATTGGTCATGATCGAGACAGTAGAATTGCCGCCTCGGCGCTAACAGTCAACGTTCTTGCCGTGACAAATTGAAGCAAGAAAAGGCGGCTTGCCGATTCGACCAAGCCCACTTCTGTCGACTGCAGACAGGTGATGATGTTTACGCTGAGTGGCTGTCTGGCATCGCCATCCAGTTCACTCACATCGCTCGCGTTCAAACCAATTCAAAGACGCTGACTGATCTAAATCACAATTGAACTCGCAACTCCATCTCTTCAAGAGGTTGCCACACCTCTCAACGAAAGCCTATCTCCGCCGAAAAAAGGGGGTACTTGGACATACGGTTGCTTCGTACGTCACGAAATTACGACAATCCTTGTCATGACCCTTTCCTCCCAACCCAATGAGCAACAAGCCGAAGCGCCCACTCGGTTTTCCCTATTCCGCAATGAACGTTAGGGGGAAAGCGTTGATTGATCCAGCGAACCGATCGATGCAAAGAATGTTCAGCGACGCACGTGGGTTTTGCGTTGCGCAAGCAGACTATCGAACGTCTACGCCGCTGTCGATCAAATGCGACAACGTTTTTCTTTTGTTTCTCGGGATTTTCTAGTAGATCATTTGGAAATAAGACGTCAGCGCAAACGACCACACACTACTGGGCGGACGTCACTGAGTTGATGAAAACAGGCGAGACAAAATTCGCCCCGGTTTTCTCTTTACAGGACACTTGGGGAATTAACGACATTTTGTCATAAAGATGCCGCCAGGGTCTCAGCGAAGGCCTATTTGACCCATCAGGCTGATGGGAAGAACGCCGTTTTACCGGGAAATAGCGAGAAAACGGCATCACTCTGCCGTTCAATTCTTCCGTTGGGCTCGCGAGTGAAGAGTTCGACGTCAGGCAGACAAAGCGAACTTGCGAGGCGAGCTGTCTTAGCTGCAGTTTGCCGTTCGCCGCGAAACTAGGTCACCGTCAACCCTAGCGATGCTCTGCGCCAGGACCTCTCGGTAGTACTTCAGCCGTGTCTGGCCGTCATCTAAGACGCCACCGAAGGAACGTTTCTCATCCAGATAGATCAGGGGAACGGGGATCTCTTCAATTTGCAGATCCGCGGCCGCTGCTTGAACCCACAGCTCCAGCGGCATCGCATACCCAGGCTCCGTTAGTTCAACTTTTTGCAGTGCCTCGACACGGTAGGCCTTAAAGCCACAAAATGCATCCGTGAGTGAAAGACAGAGCTGTTGGTTGATCTCTGCCGTAATCGTTTGGTTGATCTTTCGTCGTTGCTCTGGAGGCGTGCTGTCGG
>CAYQMZ010000680.1:1139-4651 GCA_964418725.1 uncultured Pirellulaceae bacterium | reverse complement strand
GACGAGAGTCATCTTCGTTTCAGCCAGTTCATGGAGCGACTCACGCGGAAGATGGGCTGTCGAGATTTTGACGAGTTGTGGGACCATCTGTTCGAAGCTAACTCCCACTCGGTAACGACCGAGCAATTTGTCGGCATGCTGGCAACTTGGTGCGACCTGTCCCGAGAAATCCACGCGCCAAAGACATGAGAGTAAGCCGCAACGCCCGCTCGTGCGGCCGTGATGGCCGACGTTATTCGTCGTGAATACCAGAGGCTGCAACAACCTCAGAAGCAAGGGGCGATACTTGTGGTGACCGGCGGTTTTCATACGGTTGCGTTACCCGATCTTGTTGATGGCAATCCGAAACTTGCAAAGACCAAGGGCTCTTCAACTCGTGACCAGCAAACGGGTAGCTGGCTGATCCGCTACAGCTACGATCAACTCGACGCATTGAATGGATACCGCTCTGGGATGCGAAGTCCGGGATTCTACGACGCACAGTGGAGAGCTGGAGACGATCCTTCATCGCAACGCCGTGAAGTCACGCAACTGATTTCGCACATCGCTAGGCTAACCCGTGGCCAGCCGTTACCTCACGAAGCCTCGGTGACGGACTCGATTGCTGCCGTGAACATGCTGGATCAACTTGCAGACCTTCGTGGCCATGCTACGCCGACTCGCAACGACATGCTGGACGCCATTTACGCTTGCATGCGGAAGGAGTCGCAGAGCGGCACTGACCTATTAGAAGCCATTTGCCGACGAGCCCTCGCAGGCGACCGCGTTGGCACCGTTCCAGCCTCGGCAGGCCAGCCGCCGATCGTCGCCAACTTTGCCAGGCTCGCAGCCAGCTTCCGGCTACCGATCGAAACAGTCGAGCCCAAAAAAGTCACGCTGGAACTGTATCGCAAGCCTGCGCATCGCCCTGCCAGTTTTTTGCTGCATCAACTAAGCCTGCTCGGTGTTCCGTACGGTCGCCTGGTAGATGGCCCCGATTTCGTGCACGGGTACCGGTTGGGGAAACTCCGCGAAGAGTGGAAAGCATCCTGGAGCCCCAGCACCGAAGCTCGTCTCGCAGAAATGGCAAGTTTCGGAGAAACCGTCGCCTCGGCCGCAGCACGGCATTTGATGCAAATGGTTCGAGCGTTAGACGACGCCGGAGCAGGGCGGGCCGCCTCCTCAGCAATCGACCTGCTGATTCAAGCATGCCGATCTGGACTGCATCAGCATGCACGCGAGATTGTTGCGGTGGTTGAAACCCATATCGCGGAAGACAGCGTGTTCGCATCGGTTGCAAGTGGGCTTAGCCGACTGGCGCTACTTAGGTCCGCTCGCGAACCGTTGGAAGCAAATCGACTCAACCGCATTGAGGATGTGCTAACGCAGTGCTATCGACGCAGCTGCAATCTCATCGATACCCTGACCGACATTCCCGATGAACAAGTATCCGCGACGTTAGACGGGCTGTTGTCAATACGCGAACTCCTCATGCTCGCTGAAACAGAACGACAGGACGACGCGCCGAGCGGCAGTGACGCGGCCGACGAACTTCGGCCGACCAGCCAGACCGACTACGACACGACGCTTTTCTATGACGCGCTGCGACGCATCGTCGACTCGCAGGCTGCCGAACCACCTCGTAGCGAAATTGCAGGTGCCGCGGCCGGCTTGCTGTATACAGGGGGCTGTATCTCACGAGAAAGAGTGTGCGAAATCGTCAGACAGTACCTCGATGCGGCCGTCGAGGATGTCGGTGGCGCGTGTGGCGTCATTCGGGGATTAATGACGACCGCACGTGAAGCGTTCTGGCGAATGGACGAATTGCTCAATAGCATTGATGCACTGTTCGAGCGTTGGGAAGAAACGCGATTTACGAAGGCTCTACCGCACATGCGACTGGCGTTCTCTCAGCTATCGCCGAAAGAAATCGACCTCGTGGCCAATCGCGTTGCTGACCTACACAACGTCGAAGAGCTGGGGAATCTCATCCATCCAGATGTCGACGCGAGTGAAATGCAACTCGCAGCGGAAATCTCAGCGCTCATGACAAAGTCACTGCGAGAGGATGGGCTCGAATGAGCAAGGAGCCGGAAAACGCAAATACGCCCGATCCGCCTGCGTCGAATTCACCAGAGACATTGTCGAAGTGGCGACTAGTTCTGGGGAAGTATGCGGAAAGGCAGATGCCACAGTCGCAGCTATCACACGAAGAGCAACGCATGGCCGCTGCGCTCGAGAAACTCTACAGCCGCGAGTACTCGCAACGCGGTGTTCGACAGGGCCGTGAGCTTGGACCAGGTTCGCTAGACCCAAGCCAACTAAATGTGCCTCAATGGCTGGGCGAAATCCGAGAATTGTTTCCGGAAGAAACGTGTCAGAAGATTACGCAGCATGCACTGGACCGCTATGGCATGACCGAATTGGTTCGCGACCCGAAGACGCTAGCGGCACTTGAACCCAGTTCGGAACTACTAGCTACAGTCCTGGCCTTGAAGGGAACCATGAGCCAAGAGGTGTTGGGCGAAGTCCGCAAGCTTGTACGTCGAGTCGTCGAGGACATCCAACGTCGCATCAAGCACTCGATTCAACAGACCATCACGGGACGACGTAATCGATTTCGGAAATCGAACTTCAAGACGGCCGCAAACTTTGACGCCAAAACCACCATCCGGCGGAACCTGAAACACTACGACCCCAAGCGCAAACAGCTGGTCGTGCAGAAACCGCACTTCTTCGGACGCGTCCGGCAGCATCTACCCTGGGAAATCATTCTGTGCGTGGATCAATCGGGCTCAATGGCCAGCAGCTTAATCCATTCGGCGGTACTCGCCGGAGCAATTGCTGACCTTCCGGCGATCCGCGTCAAACTGGTCGTCTTCGACACGGCGATCGTGGACCTCTCCGAGCATGTGAGCGATCCCGTCGAAGTGCTCATGTCGGTTCAATTGGGCGGCGGCACCAACATCGGTAAAGCGATGTCCTATTGCCGAACTCTTGTACAGAATCCACAGCGATCGATCATCGTCTTGGTGACAGACTTCTGCGAAGGTGCCGACCCACGCCAACTACGCCAAACGGTTCGCGGAATGGTGTCCGACGGGTGCAAGGTCATTGGGCTCGCTTCCCTGGACGAGTCGAGTCGCATGTGGTGCGATGAACAAATGTCGGCCCGTTTGGCAGCCGACGGCATGGAAATCGCCGCGGTTACGCCGAATCGTCTGGCGGAATGGTTGGCCGAAGTAATGGAAAGTCGCTAGGTCGCGGGCGAATTCATGGACCTTCAATCACAAGACCGTCTACGCAAGAACCTGGATGCCGCAACGGATGAGACCTTGGTTGCCCTGGCCAACCGAGGTTTAGTTCGGCGAGCTGCCAAAGATCTAAAGAACGCCGAACTCACATTCGAAATTCATGCGCAGGCCATCGAGGTGCACGGTGATGGCTGGAAAGTAACCATGCCACCCGACGGTCCCGCAGCCGCAACGGACGACACACCCGCAAGCGGCGTCACACGTCAGATTCTGTCAGCG
>CAYQMZ010000680.1:0-1129 GCA_964418725.1 uncultured Pirellulaceae bacterium | reverse complement strand
CGACAATGTTCCTGCGAGATCATTGGCAGCCCGACAATTCCTCCGCCGATTCGACATCGCCAGACTCAGAAAAAGAAGCCGATCAGGATTCAGAAGCAACTCCCACTACAAAAGACGAAACGACGAGTAGCGCCGGCGCAAGCTCGGTCGAGCGTTTCCCCGACGTTGCGTCGGCGATCGAGTTACTAGTCCAAGCGTCAACGAATGAATTGGCTAGGTGGGCGGGAAAAACACCCCTCGCGGAAGCAGCATCAGTGTTTCCGAAGGTCGGAAAAGCGGTCATCCAAGAGCAGCCGCAGTTGAAGATCGCTTTCCCCGACAAAGACGTAACCGTTGTTTTGATGACGGACACGCCTGCGCAGACACTGCGAAGTTTGCTCAGTCAGTTTCGATCGACGGCACCCAAGTCAGAACATGCGCGTTGGGTGATGCTGGCCGTACTCGCCCTAAAACACGACGCCAGCATCTCGACCGAATTGGAGGCTGCGGCAAGTACTCTGCCGGACGCGGTAAGGCACGATCGCAAACGCGTCGCGTGCAAAGTCGCAGCTCTGGTTCGCGCGGTAGCCGCAACCGGCGTCGCCCACCCGTCAACACGGACCGTCGAACGCTTTCGCACAGCCAGTGTTGCAGCGGAAGCAGCCCGCTTCCCTCGTCTGGCACGACAACTGTCAGCAATTGCCGACGACACGTCCTTGCAATTGGCTCGACATGTTGCGGCCGATCCAGTTCGAAGCACACACCGGCTTATCATCACCCACGCACTTTCCGAAGCCGCCCAACGCACCTCGAACGAAGACCGCACGGACCTATTCGGCAAATTTCGATCGACATACACAAACGTAGGCGAATTGGAACTATGTGGCTTGGGGGCTTACGGGTGGCGTACGGCTAGTGGCTTTGAAGGAGTGACGGCGTTGTTTTGGGACGAACGCGGCAAACAATTTCTAACGGCCAGCAATGCTCGAGGTGAAATGCAAGACAGATCGTTCTCGATTCGTGAAGCATATCGCCGTTCGATTGGATGGAGCGGAGCCGGTGCGATTGCTGATCTGTGTCGCCGTCACGTAACACTTGCCAACGCGAAACAAAACCCAGTTGGACGTCTAAGCACCGCCGACAGCGGAGT
>CAYQMZ010000679.1:0-4665 GCA_964418725.1 uncultured Pirellulaceae bacterium | reverse complement strand
GCTAATCAGCCGCGGAAAGTGCGTGGGACTCAGCTTCGACCACACTGCGTCCGAACCCCTTCAATGAGGCCGCGGCTAATCAGCCGCGGAAAGACCGCTCGCGTAACTCATTGCGTAGCAAGGAGCCAGACAACGATTTGCGAACGGTTCGACTATTGCGACCCGCTGTGACGCCGTGATTGGTTGGGATTCTGTCATTTGCCTCCATTTCTCTCGGGAAAAGTGGGCTGCGAGCAGCCTGGGGGTTTTCGCCATCGCTTCGTTGCTCGCGTCTCAGCGAGTCACAAAGACGGGATAGTAGCCAATCTCGCCCGTGAGTAGCCGAGCCAACAAACGGACCTGGATTTCCAAAATGCGACGATAACTGACACGGTACCCGAACAGTGGATGCGTTACCAGTTGGTCCATACGTTGCTCGTAAGCTTGGAAGAACGCCTTGCGACCTTGGGGGGTTAACGCCACGGATTCTCCCGCCTGTTGAAAGTGCTTTTCAGTCACCATTCGCTGATTGATGGCCGTTAGCACTGCTGAATCCACGACTAGTGGTCGAAAAGGCTCCATCAGATCAAGTGCCAGAGCCGGGCGGCCGAATCGCGGTTGGTGATAGTAACCAAGATAGGGATCAAGCCCGACCGCGGCACATGCCACGGTCAGGTCTTTCGACAACAGACTGTAGCCTAGCGACAATAGTGCGTTCACTGGATCACGCGGCGGACGACGGTTTCGTTTTTGAAAATCAAATCGAATCAGCGTCGAGTCTTTGAGTTGGTCGAACGCCAGGTCATCGTCCTGCTCCCGCGATCGCCCCACCTTCAACATGCCAGCAAAGTTTTCGAAGTAGGATCGAGCCGCAACTCCCTCAATTCCCAGCAGTGACGCCAGCGAATCCGTACGTTCTACTTCACCCATGATGGCTTTCATGAAGCGAAGTGCATCTGCTGGAGGTTCAACATGGTTTCTCATCAAAAGAGTTCGCTGATTCCTGATTTTTCCTGCGACTATCTTCTTCGCGAGACGAAGACAAAACCGTTCATCATCCGCCAAGCGAAATTGTTCCCGTCGCCACATGATGTTCTTCAGGCCGACGGATTGGGTCATCCCGTAGAACCATCCGCCCATCGAAAAATACAGCAGTGGGATCTCGGCCCTCATCAGTCCTTGTACCGCCTGCGTCGAAACCTGCACGGCACCCATCAGGTTTACTTGCGAGACATCTTTGAGGCGAATTTCTTGAACAACTTTGTCTTTCTCCTTCACCTTCAGGACGTCACCGGATTTACCGACGTAGAGCCGTTGCGTATTCAGATATACCGCTTTGCGTTCGTCGCGTGTTGTCACCAACTGTCGAACGGGCCGGGTTTGCTGATCGGCTGGTTCGTCAAGAAAATCTGCTGGCGTAATCGGTCCAATGTCAAACAGCAATCGCTGTGAGGAGCCCGATGCATCTTGTGGCAACATCTGGGAACAATGCGTCGTTTCGTCGGGAAGGCAGATTGCAACGAGTGAACACTTGGGACATTTCGGACTGTCTACGAGTGGCGGCGGCATCCGTTGTGATTCGACCGCAGCCCGTGCGTCCCGAATCGTCTGTTCTGTGAGAGCCAGTAATTCGTCGTCAATCGCAATGCGAACACGTTGCCGCGTAGTCCAAAAAAACAGAATACCCTCGTCACATTGGTAGCCATTCTCGCGAAGAACCAATGCCTGAACGCACAGTTGAATTCGTTCAGGGTCCCATGCACCAAGCGATCCGTCTTCCATCGTCTTGGGCGACCCTCGTTTGTAGTCCACGGGCGTCGCGACCTTCCCCTTCGCTTCGACCAGATCCAGCTTGGCGACGACTCCGTAGTGATCGCTGTGCAGTGTGACACTGCGTGCGTGAATATCCTTCTGCTCCAGCACATCTTCGGCGACCGGCAGAGAGTCGGTCTTTTTGTCGACTCGTCTGTGCCTGGCTTCGCCTTCGACCGTGAAGCGATTATGAGCAAACAGCCCTTCGACGTGTTCCAGATAGAACAGGCGTGGACAGTAAGAGAATTCGTTCAGCATCCGAGCCGGGAGGGGTGCGTTAGTTGTTAGTTGATAGTTCATAGTCGTTGTTTTCAATGAGCCGCAGCGCGTTAGCTCCGGTTGTGTCAACGGCTGCGGTCTCTCTATTGAAAACCGTCCTGCAACCGATGTGATCTTGTTTGTCGAAAACCGTCTTGCAACCGGGGCTAACGCCCTGCGGCTAACAACTGGGGCTAACGCCCTGCGGCTAATGTGTTTATTCTTTTCGATGCTTTAGGTCTTGCACTTCGCCCGCATAAGCGACGGCCAGCTGCAGATCGTTTTCCGAATTGATGCACTTCCAGTCTCCACCGGTTGTCCATACCGGCCGATCCGCGAAGCGAGAATCGTTCTCCCGAAGTACGCGAGTGCAATTCGCCTTCAGTTGGTCTCGCACTTGTTTTCCCGAATGTTCAGCGGCTGTCACAACAACATGTACATGATTGGAACGAGCGTTCGCGACCCAAAGATGCCAGTCTCGAAAATCACTCAACCGAGCGACCTCGCGATTCACTAAGTTGCGATGTTCTTCGGTCAGCAATATCACTTCATGTTTGAGCCGATCTCGATGCCAACGTTCCAAAAGCGGTTGTGGCGGTTGAGATCCTTTCCCTTTGGCTCGCCACCACCGAGCGTCACCTTGTAAAAACGTGCCGTACACAGTCCACGTAATGAAGTACGCAACAGGATCGCTAAGCATCGGTTAACCTCATCAGCCGCAGGCCGTTAGGCCCGGTTCCCAGATATTTCCTTCTCAAACATAACCGGGGCTAACGCCCTGCGGCTCATTGAAAACTGACGACCTTGAATCTTGCACATCAATACCTAGACTACAAAACAAGCTGCATCCACTGGCGAATACGGTTGGCCCAAAGCCTCGATAACTCGCTCACCTCGCCCATCCGTCGGACCGAGATTGATAAACAATACTTGATCGAGATCGTGATGAATGATCTCCGCCAACTCGGTACGACACTGGATCAGTTCGGTCTTCGAGAGTTGGCATTCGAAGACGCTGTATTGGAGATGGTCGCCCCAGTTCCGCATTGTCTTGTAAACTTTGCGGAGACGCTTCGGGTCGCGGATGTCGTAGGAAACGATGAAAGAATGTCTCACCTGGGGACTCGTTGGCTGGAGAAACGAGTACCGTCCGTGGAGATACTTTTCCTATGGGGATTGGCGGCATGAATCGTAAGACCACCGTCCGCACAACACAAGAAATGCATGCCAGATTAGACGAGGGGGTAGGAGATAGCTCGCCAGTCCAAAGTGAACAGTGCGTTAGTACGCGACAGTCCGCCAACATCTACGAACTGAAACAGGGGCAGGACGCAAGCAGGCAAGCGAACGAACTCCAAACTCCTGCCCTCTAACCAAACACATCATCGACTGCGAACATCCAGCCTTCGACTACATCCGAGGCATCCACTTGGTTACCAGAGATGATCGCTGCGATCGTCGACTGCTCTCTATACGCACGGATGGACTGGATGGCAGGATCGACGACCAGCTCCAGGCGAACACCAAAGTGAATCCACGAGTTCGCTTTTTCTTCGACGTTAGAGGACGTATCGCTTGGGGAAACAACTTCGATGACCAGATCGGGAGCGATGGGCAGGAATCCGCGAACAGCATCAAGCCCTTCAAAGTTTGCGGTGGACACGAATGCGGCGTCGGGAGCACGCACGGTATCGGGGTCGGTACTGAGTAGAAATCCGGTTTCGGCAGCAAAGACTTCACCGAGTTGATTCGTCCTGACATGCTGCTCAAGCATGGATCCGATCCGCATTGCAATACGACCATGCTGGCCGCCGGCGGGAGACATCATCCTCAATTCTCCGTAAACCAGTTCATAGCGGTTTCCATCATCGGGCAACGCTGCGAGTTGGTGTGCCGTCGTTGGTGTTGCAGCAGTGGACATAACGGTGAAGCTCCTTGTCTTTAGCATTCTAGCCCCAACCCTGGATCGCGTGCCAGAGTTTTCGCGAACGCATGCGAGCGAGAGCGGAAAGGAGTTAGGAAACAGGGGACAGGAAGCAAGCGATCGAACTAACTCCTGTCCCCGGAAACCTATTCCCTCACATCGCGACTGTTTCCACCGAATTGTCAAAGAGCAGCATTGTATTCGCGGGTTACTCGTTCAGGTCACCAACGAAAAGGGATGTTGTCTAACTTGCATCTCGTGAGCATCCTCGCTCACAGTTCTAACGCAGAACACTCGAAGCGGGTTGTGCCGGCGTAAGATTGGGAGTCTTGCCAACTAGAATGCGTTTGCACTCGTACAACTCTTCCACGCCACGTGAACGCAGTTGACGCTGAGCATCCTCATCTGTTCTTGTAGCGTTCGCCAGCAACGAGGTGACCGTTTCGAGGTTGATAGGCGCGCTCCATATGGGCCAAATTAAACGAGTGTTCGAAACACGAGTCCCACAGAAGCCAACTGTTGCAAGTCGGTCTCGACGAGATGCGGGAAGTGACTGGAAAAGAGGCCACGCTTCGAGTGCCAGGCGATTTGCGCCGATCATGCCGCCGTAGACTTTGCGAGTTGGATCGCCAGTTGGCTGGTGCCACTGATACGCATGACGTCGATCTTCGCGAGGCTCAATATGCAGCGAA
>CAYQMZ010000678.1:0-4706 GCA_964418725.1 uncultured Pirellulaceae bacterium | reverse complement strand
AGATCTGGCACTTTGGCTTTGGAGGGAAGGATACGTACGAGTATGAGGTCCAGTCCGGGGATGCTGACGTCGCTGCCGTCGCGACCGCCATCCAAAGTGATGCCGGAAACCTCCCGACTGGATTTGATGCGACCGCGGCTGGTGATACGCTCACGTTCACGAATGACGATGACTTCTCGCTGTCATTCCGTGTTGAATCGCAGCCACTGAGTAGCAACGAAACCCGGTTCAGCGGCTTTGTAAGCCTGACGGACGGAAATTCGTCGGTGGGCGAGGGCCGGGAATGGGGAATTACGCTCGACGACGGATCCAGTACCTTCGACTTCAGCTATACGACTGTCGACGGGGACGAACTGCAGACGATCGCGCAGGCATTGGCTGACGATATCGACGGCACCAGTGGTTTTAGTGCCGTGCGGATTGGGGATGGATTGCGGATCACCCATGCTCAAGGGTTTTCTTTGAGCTATCTGGATCCACCATCGTCGGAGACGATCAACGGAGATTCCGTGGCGATTCAGGAGTCGGTGTACGAAATTCCCGCAACGGTTAATACGGGAGATGAGTGGACGATAGACGTCGATGGGTCGGATGACAGCTACGTTGTGGTTGCTGGGGACACTGCCACATTGGGCGCTGACGGATTGCAATCGGAGATCGGTAGTGATGCATACTCCGACGGATCGGATCTTGTAATCCGCGGAGCCACGAACGTTCGGCTCACCGTCTTCTCGGCAAGTACGAGCGAAACATCTGCCGCATGGAAGACGACGCTCAGTTTCGGTGGTGCAACGAGAGTAGGCGAAACCTGGCACGCGAATGTCGAGAATGTGGCGTACAGCTTTGCACCTACATCTGCTCAGGCTGATCCAAGTCAGGTTGTTGTCCAGTTGGAAAGTCAATTGGACCAAGCGGGCTATGACGTGGCACGTTCGTCGAACAACCTGGTTATCACGTCGTCGAATCAGCTTAGTTCAACGAATTGGCAAATTGAACGAGGCTCGACGCTTGTGGGCACCACCGTTTCCGGTACGCCTGCAGCTTCCTGGAGCACGGAATTCACGTTGGACGGTGCCATCGCCGAAGATGACGTTTGGTCGCTTCAACTAGATGGCGATTCGACGGTTCACGAGTACACCGTGAAGTCGACAGACGCTTCTTTGAGCGATATCGCGATCGGACTTGCGAACGCGATAGTGGCTGACTCAGGAAGCAGCTACACCGTTACGCCATCAGGAAGCACGATCAGTATCGCCGACGGCGGAAGTCCGGTAACCGCGACGAACATTACGCACCACCGTAGTCTGGCCTACACTCTGGCCGATCATTCGGACGCTGATGTTCATGATCGCTTCAACGCGGTAGTAATAACGGTCGAGTCTCCAAACGACGAACGGATTCTGCGAGGGCAAACGTGGAACGTGAAGCTGCGTGACAGAGACTATTCGTACGTTGTCGAGCCAGACGACGATCTGCCCACGATGTCGGTCGAGACTCTGGCTGAAAAGCTGGTTGATGTAATCGCACCACGCGATAGCGACGGAGACCTGATCAACACGCCTGGTGATCCGACCTTTACCAGCGTTTCGGCGAACACCAGCGGAAACCTGACAACGATCACGATCACCGGCATGAACGGAATTAGTGCCGACATCCGAGCCAGTGATGGAACGCTCTTGGGCGTGTTCGACGTCGACGGTGGAAACACCGTCAACGAGAGCATTCAAACGGCGGCAGATGGAACTCGATTCCAGGTCCGAGATAGCGTCGCGCTAACCTTGGAAAAGGTGGGCGGCACGATTGACGGCACCAAGACGGTGCACCATGTCGGGCTGGACTCCGGTAGCGAAAGTACGCTGGATCCGTTCTTCCAGCACACCTTTAACGAAGCCGGTGAATATCGCGTTCGCGTCACGTCGCTGCGTCACTTCGTGGATGACCTCGCGAAGCCCGATGAGGCATTGGACTACGTGGCAGCTGACCTGGCCTACCAGCTGAATATCAGTTTGCCGCTGCATGACAAGGACGACGATGTCTTCTCGCTGCCAGACAAGCAGATTCGTTTGATTGGCGGAGCTGGAGTTGATCATCCGGACAACGCAGACGGATTCACGATTGGAACCTACGAGCCAGATACACGCGAATTCACGCTGCTGAATAACGAGCAGTTCACGGGGATCGACAGTACGAGCGTTTTCGAAGTGACGTACGATATCGCCGATATTGACGACACCTACGAACCCACGAACGACAAGTACTCGGTGGTTCTCACCAGCCCACCGGCAGCCGGTGAAGTGGTCACGATCCATTTCGATCCACAGCAAACGCGGAACTACCATGCTGAGCAGGCGTTCACGGTTTCTGCCGCCGAAGACAACGTAACTAGTAGCACCCAGCCCACGATCGATGGATATGCGGAAGTCGGTGCGACCGTTGACGTGATGTCGGGCGGTGTGAGTCTCGGCACGGCAACAGTGGGCGACGACTCAGCCGGAACCGATGGTGATGGCTTCGGGCGTTGGACCTTTGGTCTCTCTGGCCTTGCTGTTGGCGTCCATGAATTCACTGCCGTGGTGACGGATGCGGACTCAAACGAATTGAGATCTGTCGACTTCCAAGTCGAAGTGGACTCGAATGCCGACAGTGTCGCGAACTTCGAGATCAATACGTCAGGAATGACCGCTGCGGAATCGAATATCAAGCAAGTCTTCATCGGTTCGAACCCATTGGCTGCCGCGCAGGTTGTCTTCACGGAAGCGAACTGGAACATCCCGCAGGTGGTCGATGTTGTTGCGGTTGATGACGACATCTTGGATGGCGGTGACGCACAGACGTTCGCTGCCTTTGAGGACCGAGTAGCCGACATTCGGGGCCCAATCACAATCAATGGCGGGATTCGTACGTCGGACGATCGATTCCTCAAGAATCCGTTCATGCTGCCTGGTGAACGGAACGTCCCAGTTGAAGATGGAACCGTCACTGGTTCTATCGGGCTCGACAACAACAAGGCGACCTTCGCTGATGCCAACATGCTTCGGCGTAATCCGGATGGAACTCAAGGCTTCGACATCCGCATGAATGAGTTCCAGTTCGAGTTCATCTTCCTGGACGGACTGCGAGCAGGACTACCACCGCTGCTAGTCGATTCAGTAGTACCGGCCACTTTCGACGAAAATGACAACCTGGTTACGGGTTCAAGCGTAACGTTTAGCGAGTCGTGGGGAGATGTTCCGCCAGAAGCCGGTGACAAGTACTTCTATCAGCCCGTGAATCCGAACGTGAACGTCCTGGAAGGGGATCAGGTTGACGTTGTTCAGGTGTTCAATGGAAACGCGATCGCTGATCAAATTGGAACGCTGAACGCAACGCAGTTAACTGGCTTTGGTATGGGGCCAGATACGGTGATCGCGGGCGAGGTAATCCCTGGCGGTATTCGGTACGAGGAAATCGAGTCGCTGAGTATCGATTTGGGCACTGGCGACAACCACTTTACGGTCGAGTCAACGCACGTCGGCAGTACAACGATTACTGGCCGAGACGGTGCCGATACGTTGGACGTGAAGAGTATCTTCGGGCACACGACGATCGAGCTTGGGGACAGCGTCGACACGGTCAACGTTGGCAATGACGAGGACCGCATCGAGCAGATCACTTCGCTGCTGACGATTTTGGGCAGCGGAAGCGACATCGTGAACATAAATGACGCCGGTGATCGGTCTAGCGATGTCGGCACGATTAAGCCTACGTCGATTACTGGCTTCGACATGCCGTCGGTTCCAGAGCGGCAGGTCATTCGGGTTCGCGCCGAGACTGGAAGCCTTGTCTTGCGAACGCCTGGCTATGGAGCCGAAGTTCAACCGCCATTGCCTGTCATTGAAGACGTTGTTGTTCGTGGGGATGGCGAGGCGTGGGTGATCTTTGACATCAGTTCGCCTCTCGGTGATATCGAGCAGGCGATCGCGAGTCTGTATGGCTACGAGGCATCGGATGTATTGGTCGAACGCGACGGCGAGTTTTTCACGATCATGCTGCAAGGCGAGTTGGCTGGGGAAAACTTGCCAGAGCTTGAGTGGCAAGAGGGAGTCGATCCTGCGAAGCCCGTCGATCCCGATGCAGAAGTGTTGGAAGAGCCGTTCGTGGGCTTCAACGACATTGCGCATCTCAGCTTTGCGTCGCTAGAGAATACCGTCGATGTGCGTACACAGGATGTTCGAGACGGAACGCGAGAGCCGGGTGTCAATAACGTTCAAACGCTGGAAGTAGTCCCCGGCGGTGGCACGGTGCAGTTGCGAGTCGCTGGGGAAGGTGATTTTGCAGCAGTGACTGCTGCCATTGGTGACAACTTCGATGCAGCCGATTTACTTGAGCAGCTGAGTCTGATCCTTGATCCCAACAATGTGAATCCAGATCTGCCTCATACTCGAAACGTCGCTGTTTCGAAGCACGGTGTGGTCTTTAAGATCGAATTCCGCGGTGAACATCGGCGATCCTACATCGCTGAGGTGATCACAACGGGGACGCCGAACACGACGTTGCTGACGAGAACGGAAGGTATCGACTACCGTGACATCGGCACAGTGAATATCGACTTGGGGGCTGGTGGCGACATCGTAAATGTGCACGGAACCTCGGCGGTGACCAACATTCATTATCACGATGGTGACGACCAGTTTATGGTTTCGTCGACCGCGAATTCGGACTTGCAA
>CAYQMZ010000677.1:2949-4716 GCA_964418725.1 uncultured Pirellulaceae bacterium | reverse complement strand
CTGCACTTCTTTGGTGAGTGGCGTCAGGTCTTTGAATCGAAATCGATCGGCGACTCGTGATTCGCGAGACGTTGGATCCGTTGAGAGTGTGCTTGGCAACGGGGCGTTGAAGATGGCCCCAGGCTTGCTTGTTTTCGGAGTGACCGAACGATCACGAAGGTTCGAGATTGGCAGACGCAGATCTTGCGTGTGCTGTGCTTGCTGAACCTTCTTTGACTTCGAGAGTGACTTAGGGGCCGAGCCTGGCTTGTTGGTCGGCTTCGATGCCATACGCTCGGGCGCCGGTGGATTCAGGCTGACTAGATTCTTCGCCGCGTGCTTTGCAGCTGCGTTTTCGACTTTTGTTGCTGGTTCTGTCGCAGAAGCTTGTACGGTCGCAGACGAAGCGACTGTAGTCTTCGCTGCTGGAGAAGCTTGAGCCACAGTCTTTGCCGGTTGGTTTACTGGTGCAGAGAGACTGATGGGCTTCATCGGTTCGAGCGATGGTGTGTCGGGGTGCACTGGCTTTTTGTCGTCCAGTCTCGACGCAACAGCTTTCAATCGTGAAGCAGCGTTGTTCGCGATTTGTCTGCCGCTCGACTTCGCGGTGTTGCTCTTTCCTGTGGTTTGGCCAGCTTTGGCAAGTCCGCTGACGGACTTCAGTTGCGGGACTGTGGACAGTCTGGGTGCGGGAGGTGGCAGTAATGTCGAGCCAAACTCACGCTGTTTTGCAGGCTTGTCCAGTCGCACGGCACCGGGTTTCGAGATGACGCGTCGTGGCATTTCGTTTCGTGCCACACGAGTTTGATTGATGTTTGCAGAAGCTGTCTTGGCAGATTTACCGGGCGCGGGAGTTCTGGCTCCCCACTGCAGGTGCGTTGACGTATCTTTCAGCTGACGGTTCAGGCTTCCCTTGGAAGACCAGCCTGCCGTGCTGCGTGCAACAGGTGTTAGCTGTTTGGCCGCTGTGGATTTAGCGTTCTCGGGCCGTGACGAAGTCCAAGACACCTGATTCAACGACACAGAAGTCTTGGAGGGAGCTGATGTGATCTCGCCAGACGCCTTGACGAATTTGGCGGTGGTTTCGTCAGCTTGTGCGGGCCGAATGAAGGCGACGCAGAGAGCAGCGAAGATCAACGTGCCCGTTAGGGCCGAGGCTGCTCGCAGGCTGCGTTTGCTGCTGGCGTGATCCAGCGACACGATACCGCTAGGGGCGTCGAGTCGAAGTTCGGCAACTGCACCAAAAACCGAATGGTCCAGCGAAGCACTAGTTGCTGTCGCCGTGTGGTTCGGTGCTGTAGTTGGGGGCTTCCTGCGTGATCGCAATGTCATGAGGATGACTCTCTCTAACGCTCGCAGCGGAGACTCGAATGAACCGCGCGTCCGTACGCAGTTTTTCAATCGAAGGGGTTCCGCAATAACCCATACCAGCTCGGAGGCCCCCCACCAGCTGATACACGTATGGACCAAGTTTCCCTTTGAAGGGAACTCGGCCTTCGACGCCTTCGGGTACCAATTTGCTTGGCTCGTCGGAAGTACTTTGGCGATAGCGTTCCGAAGAACCCTTCGCCATGGCTCCCATTGAACCCATGCCTCGATACCGTTTGAAAGCGCGACCTTGGTACAAGATCTGTTCTCCTGGGCTTTCCGCCAATCCGGCGAACAAGCCACCGATCATTACCACGTGTGCTCCTGCCGCAATCGCTTTCGAGATATCACCCGAATAGCGAACGCCGCCGTCTGCAATAATGGGAACGTCGGTTCCTTTCGTTACTTTGGCTGCTTCGT
>CAYQMZ010000677.1:0-2939 GCA_964418725.1 uncultured Pirellulaceae bacterium | reverse complement strand
TGATTTGCGGAACACCTACGCCCGAAATCACTCGCGTCGTACAGATCGAACCGGGACCAATTCCGACTTTGATTGCGTCGGCACCAGCGTCCAGCAGATCCTTAACTCCTTGTGCTGTCGCCACGTTTCCCGCGACGACATCGATATCCCACCGTCGCTTCATTTCGGCGACGGTATCTAATACGTTCCGTGAGTGCCCGTGCGCACTGTCCACAATCAGCACGTCTACATCGGCACTGATCAGGCTACCGGCCCGCTCATAATCATGAACTCCGACGGCTGCTCCAACTCGCAGACGGCCTTGGCTGTCTTTGCAAGCAGCGGGGTACCGCTTGAGCATGTCGATGTCTTTGATCGTAATGAGACCAGTCAGTTTGTAGGAATCGTCAACCAGGAGAAGTTTCTCTACCTTTTTAGCCGTTAAAATCTTCTCAGCTTCTTCAAGCGTTACGGTTCCCGTAGCCGTTACCAATTCATCTTGGGTCATCACGTCCTCTACAAGCATGTCTAAACGCTCGAGAAAACGCATATCTCGCCGGGTAAGGATGCCTCGGAGACGTCCGTCGGGAGCCGTAATCGGCACGCCAGAAACATTTGACTGAGTCATCATGTCTTTGGCTTCTGCTACCGTTGCTGTCGGCGGCAGAGTCACGGGATCCAGGATGATGCCGTTGGCGGATCGCTTCACTTTGTCGACCTCTTGCGTCTGCAATTCGATCGACATGTTCTTATGAATGACCCCTAAACCACCCTCTTGAGCGATTGCGATGGCCATGGCGCTCTCGGTCACCGTATCCATGGGGCTGGAGAGCAGCGGAATGTTAACGGAGATGTTCCGGGTCAGATTGCTGGAAACATCGACTTCCGATGGAAGAACCTCGCTGAATCCAGGTTGCAGCAGTACGTCGTCAAACGTGATTCCTGTTAAGGCGATTTTGTCTTCCATCATGACGTAGCTCCTGAGTCGAGAGAATCTTGGATTATTCCCTCCTGAGCCCGAAATGGAAGTGGTCGAAACGCATAGAGTTGCGTTTATCCAAAGAAGTTCGCGCCTCGTGCGTGTCTGGGGTCTAGTCCCGCACGATTCGAGGCGTGTGGTCGGACCGTCTGCTGATGGCGATTGGTCTATGCGAGAGCCAAGACCAGCGGAGGCAACTGCTGCAAAGTGCCCGTCGTTTGTGGCTGCTCGGAAAACCGACTACGAGCAGCCGGCCAGTTCCGGCTCACGGGGCTGGCTTTCTTGCGGCTCGAATTCGGCCTCGGGCTTGGCGTGCATCCAGCGGGGATCAAAACTCAGCCAGTTCTGCATTCGGGCGAAGTTAGGGTCACCGTGGAAACGCTTGAGATGAAAGCCGCCTGCGGTGGGGAAATTGTAGCCGCCGTAAGCACTGACGTAGCTGCGGAAACCTTGGTCATGCACGTATTGAATGGCTTGTTCCGTCATGTTGTGCGTTTGTCCGTACGGAAAGGCAAAGTGCATTGGCGTCGAGCCAATCCACGATTCGATATCATCACGAGCTCCGCCAATCTCGTCCGCGATTTCGTCGGTATCGAGCACCTTTCCCATGTCTGGATGCGTTCGAGTATGAACGCCGATTTCTACTCCGGATTCTGCCATGGATTGGATTTCCTCAATCGTATTCGGCTTCAGCGGTTGATCGTTTTCGATGTCGTGTGGAAACAGCTGTCCGGTGCGAATGTGTTCCGTCGACACGTAGTAGGTGAACGGGATGTTCTTTTCAATCAATGTTGGGATGGCATGTGAGCAGTTGTCAGCGTAGCCATCGTCGAACGTGATGTTGACGGCCAGCCGACCTCGATTGCCGTTGCGCATCAACGACTGTGCTTCGTCGGTCGAAACCAAATCGACGTTTTTCTGCAGCCACGCGATCAAGCGATCGAAAGTCTGGTTCGTCATGGACCAGTCGTTCGGGTAGTCGTCGGCGATCCGGTGTAAGAAAATGGACGCGACGGGAACTCGGGCCTGGCGTTGTAGTTTTCGGTGAATCCAAACACGGTAAGGACGCGTCGCAAGGATGTAGGCTCGAGTTAGCGATTCGGAGAGTGCGGACATCTGGATTCAGTGCATTCGGTAAAGCGATTAGACTTGGTATGGGAAGTTTGTGTTTTCCAAGGCGGTGCTTCAAACGAACTGACGAACTGGATCCCTCGAATTCGATCAGGATGGTGGGATTCGATTGGCCATGCAGAATATGCCGTTTGGATGGACGAAAATTAGCCTAGCCGTGGACCATTGAGATGATGACACCCGCCCATATCGCCGCCAGCCTCATCGCTTGGCGAAACGAACCAGGTTGGAAGCGGGCGGCGGCCGTGATCTTTGGTGCTGCACTGCCAGACCTGCCGATGGTGGGTTTCTATATCTATCAGAAGGCGATTGGCACAGTGGACCAGGTCATTTGGTCGCAGCGTTACTTCGAGTGGGGTTGGCAGGCGTTCTTCGATGCCTTTAACTCCATCCCACTGGCCTTGTTGGCGATGGCGATCTTTGTTCGTACCAACAGCTATTTGCTTTGGTTGATCGCATCCAGCGCACTGCTGCACATGTTGTGTGACTTGCCCGTGCATCACGATGACGCTCATCGACACTTCCGTCCGCTTGCGATGTGGAAATTCGAGAGTCCCGTTTCTTACTGGGACCCGCGGTATCATGGGCGGACATTCGCCACGTTGGAATTCCTCTTCGCAATCTGTGGCAGCGGATACGTAGCGCTACGTGGTTCTCACTTGCCGATGCGTGTGGCCGCCGGCTTCAATGTTGCTTTTTATTTCTTCGCGATCATGCTGATGGCGGTCATTTGGCTGCAACTGACCTGACCAGGTTCTTCCCGGCAGCTTGCAACGGGTCGCCTGGGCGGCGGTGGGAACCTTGTCTTTACCCACAAGTTTGAACTTGCATTCACCACTTCACCCTCCCG
>CAYQMZ010000676.1:0-4719 GCA_964418725.1 uncultured Pirellulaceae bacterium | reverse complement strand
GTCGCCACGCGCGACGGCTAAACTGAATTCGTAGACAGCTCCGCGATCCAGCAGATAATCGATGATCACATCAGACTTAGTATTGGGATCGCGATTATCCGAAGCTTCAAACCAATAGTCTCCGCCCAGCATCGCCAGATGCAACGGTGTCTGGAGATCAGCACGCCGCGCGTGGATGTCGGCTCCGGAGTCCAGCAACTGTTCGATCATCGGAATGCGTCGAGCCAGTACGGCCCAGTGCAACGCACGATTCCCGTGTTCGTCCGCTACATGGATAAGCTCAGGACGCTCGCGAATCATGCGGCACATAGAATCGAAATCCGCCTGCTCGCCGATTGCTTTGAACAACGGCTCGTACGCGACGTCGTAATTGAATCGCCGCTTCATTTCGCTCAGCAACAGATCGGAAATCGCGTCCAGCCCGCGGCGTTTCGCAATCGGCAACAGTTTTTGCCAGGAGCTATATCGAAAGTACGACCATGCCGGGTTTGTCCCCGCATCTAAGAGCAATTTGACAGCGTCCGCATGCCCGCCTCGAACTGCAAAGTGAATTGGAAACTCATACTGCAACTGACAGTGCTGCAGTTCCGGATCCTTTTGCAGACATCCGTGAATCGTTGGCAAGTGGCCAACCGCCGCGGCACAATAGAGATCCCAGGCATCGTCCGACACGTGACTTGGTTTGGATAGCCAGGTGACTGATTGATAGAACCGCTCGCTCATGGATTTACCGTCCAAAGAAGACTCGACTGGATCGCGAATACATCCGTACCATAGCAAAGCGCCCATCGCCACCGTCCACAGAACACGCTTCGCCCAAACATTCGACTCGCCAAGGTTCAATCACGGCCGAATTTGCCATTTTCCACAATTCAGCGGAAGCCTGGAACTTTCGTCGGTCCAGAGACGTCAGTGGTTTCAACGAACTACAGATGCAACGGAGGAGTCGAATGTCGCACGGTTTTAGAATGGGTCTTGAGGCAACAACGAAGCTGCTGTTACTGGCAATTATTATCAGTGCTCAAGCTCAAAACGCCGCGGGCCTTGGATTTGAAGAATTCGGTCCAGCAAAAAAGCACATGGGGGTTTCACCTGATTGGCCCAAAGGCGCCATTCCACTCCGCAAGCATGCTTCCAGAGTCTACTGGCAGGAAGTCAACGGGAATGACCACAGCTATTTCGACGGTGGCGTCGCAGAGATTAACGAACTGTTGAAGCTGTTCTCTGAAATGGAGCTGGAGCGACACATCGTGGTCGTGCGAAGCGGCCGGCCAACAGCGACCTCATTTGGTGGCAAGAAGACTTCATACTCGGTCGAGTTCCATCTACCGAGCGGGATCTATCTGTTTCACGCTCGACGCAATGCCAAGTCCGGCTTATTCTCGACGACGCCCAGACTCTTCATTAACCTGGACGCCAAACTGCTAAAGAGCCGAGACAAAATTGCTTTCCCTGAAAACGTCGAGCTACACGCTCACGGCTTCCAGTTGGATCAGTTGCTTGCCGCGGCCAAGGAAGGAAACAGTCAGGCGATTCGGTTGCTGGCGGAAGACGGCTACGACACCAACGATGCTCAGACAGTCATCAAAGATGCGTTGAAGTCCGACAATCAGTACGTCAAGCGGGCAGCAGAGTTTTCCATTGGGCTACTGGATCTTGAAAACGAAGCTACCAGCAAGCTCCGCAAGGAAGTCGCAGAATTCGTCGCAAGTCATGCACTGCGATACCAAGAGCCAACACCGCAAGATGTGCTAAGCGCGATCAAGACTGCCGACTCGAGCTACGCAACAGATGGATTCATGGCGACGGGATCCTTGGTGGACGAATCCGGCAAGCTGATGAACTGGACGGTCATGATGGGAAAGAACAAGCTGCTGATTCGCCAGACAGCAGCGGCGGACGATGCGGTCGGAGTCATCGATCACACCATTTTTGCCAGCCCAGAATACATGGGCAGCATTCAGATTTCTCAATATTGGGTCGACGGAAAACTGATCCGATCAAAACCGTTCAAGAATCGCGAGCCGGTTGGCAACACCTACGACTTGCTGATCGGGCGCGTACTCTGGCCACTTGGCATTAGCTTTTCTCGTCGTATTGACCGAGTCGAGCAAGTATCGGCCCGCCCCGATGGGCAGCTCGACATCGTTGCGTTTGGCGATGACAACCTTGGGATTCGCTGGGAACTGCGAGTCGATCCCAAAGCTGATTATCTGATTACGCAAGCCAAGGGCTTTCACGCTCGCAGGGACGACCGATTGGCCTACCACGTCGACGCAATGGGTGTCATGAGGATGAACGGGAGATCCGTAAACCATACCTCTCGATGGGCCGAAGGTCCCGACGCCGCACCTATCTCGATCGCCGTACACAGCATCTCCTCAAAACCCGACATCGATCAAATCTTCGAGTACGAAGACAAGTTTGCGGAGGAGGACTCAGCGACCGAGTGACGCAAATGAGAATGGCCTCAAACGAACGGGGACCTTTGCCGTTGCAGCTTCGTCAAAGGCAGTACGAAGCAAAACCATCTGTCGCATAGTTTCGTGCGGCAAAATCGCTAGGTATCGCCGTAAGTCGAACGCGACGAACTGCCTGCATGCGGTGGGACTCCCAGTTCCTTCCGCATCGCAGCCCCTGCATCGGTAAACCAGTCGAACAGAGTTTTGACATCAACGCCAATATTGAAATGTTTGATGCCTTGCTCCAAGTAGGGCTCGAAGCCGCTTGGGCCGCTAAGTTCGACGCGAACCGCCACGCCTTTTTGCTGAGCAACCTTGATCATGGTTTGCTCGGCCTCTTTCACTTTCGGATGCGCGAACTGCCCAGTGAACCCAATGCTGTTAGAAAAGTCCGCGGGGCCAAATTGAACCATGTCGACGCCTGGAACTGACAGCATGTCATCCAAGTTTTCCATCGCTTCTTTCTTCTCGATCATCAGTGCAATGACGACATTGTCCATAGCATCTGCCCACGCCTCAGTTCCGCCTTCCAACATACAAGCGCGGTGCATGTTAACGCCCTGCAGGCCAGACGAACTGGGACGTTCTGTGCGGACGCTTTGAACGCACTGCTTAACTTCGTCGACGGAGCGAGGATCGGCAAAAAGCACACTCTGGAAGCCACCACCTAACGCTCGCACCGCCGCGTGCTCGCGTGACTCTTGCTCGATCTTGATCATCCCGGTCATGTGATCAAACAGTTCGATCGCCCGCCCCATATTCTCCAGCAGCGTGTGATCGTACGGCGCGTACTCAGCACAGAACTCGACGTAGTCGAACATCCCACTATGGCCAACAAGTTCAATCATCGTCGGCCACGGAGTCACAATTCGAGTGCCTAGTGTTGGCTGGTCATCGTTGAGTCGCTGTCTTAGTCGGTTCGGTCTCATTGCTTGCATCACCAAACGAGGAAGTAAACGCGTCACACCATGTCGAAACTATCCAGGTCTGGGTATGTCGAATTACCTGGATGTTGGCAAGCGTTGCCGGCAACGAAGTTTGCAAAAGCAAGCAGTTTTTCGACGGACCAAGATTGAGTCAAACCGAACAATATCGCACCACAGAATATGTCGCCAGCACCATTGGTATCCACGGGCTGGATATCCAGCGCCGGTGAGTTGATTGTTCTGGTTCCGTCGCTGTACGTCGCGCCGTTGGCCGCATGCGTACGTATTACTCGCCCGGGCCCCAGTTCGTGTATTCGTTCGCTGGCGACGTTCGCATCTTGGAACCAGCTCTGACAGAACAAATCCGAAGCAACGATAACATCCACCATCGGCAGCAGATCTTCCATCCCGGGCTTCTTCGAACCGGCATCCAATACTACTTGGCCGCCATTGGACTTCATACGAGTTGCTGCCGACAGTGCAGCTTCAGGCATCGCACCGTCCAGATGCAATACCGCAGATTGGTCTATGAAGCCCTGTTGCGATCCGACTTCTTCGGCTGTGTAGGCCGGAAATGAACCCCGATGAAAGGCAATGTTACGAGTCCCAGTACGCTCGGATGTCCACACCTGAGCGAATCCCGTGTCCCAGGCATGGGAAGAAGAACTGCCGGATAGATCAATGCCACGGGAGGCAAGCCCATCGGCTATTTCGCGGCCTGCCGGATCATCGCCCCAGCGGCCAATGAATTGAGTGGTTGCTCCATAGTAGGCGGCAACCGAGAGTGCTACGGGAACCGGCCCGCCAATCTGACGCCAATGCTTCTTGATCACCGACTTGGTATCGACCGCTGGATAGCCCTCCAGCACAACCACATGGTCGACGACTACCGTACCGATCCCAAGAATCTTCAATTCACGTCCGCCCAGTCTAACGAATGCCTCAAAGTTCCATCTGCCTGCTGCCATACCAGCAAGACAGACCGCAGTTGCCTTTCACCGGGGATGGGACCTTATGACGGCCGAGTTACTGTGACGCTCGTGTACTCGGCTGACCTAGCTGACGTAAGGCAAAGCAAATCTACGCACCGGCACTGCTGGACAAGCCAGTGGCACCCGTGCGTACCCGGCACATGTCACCCGACAACTACTACGAGTCCTTCAGCAACCGACGAAGGACCGTCTGCAGGATCCCGCCGTTGCGGTAGTAATCCATTTCGACAGGCGTATCGACGCGAACCTGAGCATTGAACGTCTTCGTCGAACCATCCGCCGACGTCGCCTTCACCTCAATCGTGCTGAGCGGCTGCAGAGAATCGCCGACATCAATGT
>CAYQMZ010000675.1:0-4722 GCA_964418725.1 uncultured Pirellulaceae bacterium | reverse complement strand
TGGCGACGAAGCGAAAGTCTCTGCCTCTACTCATTTCGCCCTCATCACCAATGATCGACGAGTAAACACTAACGCCACGCTCTCGGAATGCGAAAAGCTATTCGCGCTCGTTTACAAGGACTTCCCGGAACTCCCACTGCCGTCTCGGACAGTCCCCGTTCTTGTATTCGAAACAGAGCGGGAGTACCGGGAATTCTGGCCCGAATTGGCCAGCCTCTATGTCGCCAACGTTCCGCCCATCCGCTCGTCCGGCTATTCACTGCTGGGAATTGCCGGCACGTCTTACACGGACGAATTCGGCTCGGTTCGACCGGTTCTCATCCACGAAACGTGTCACGCACTTCTGGCTCGCTCTCTCGGCTTGTCGAACTCCAGCGAGTGGCTGCACGAAGGCTTGGCCAACTACTACCAGCTGCAATGGACCAAACAAGATCTGAGAAAGCTGAACCGAGCACGTTTCAGAAACGGTACGCACCGACCTTTGCGTGAACTGCTCAACGGCCGACGAATCGCAATGAACGATTACGCCCAAGCAGCCCTGTTCGTGAAATGGCTCATAGAAGATGAGACCAAACGAGAACAGTTTGCAAAATCGCTACAGAACATGCGAAAACGAAACTCAACGTCGCTCGAGCCCATTTGCAGGCGACACTTTGGCAAGTCGATTGAGGAGCTGGAATTGGATTGGCTGAGATGGGCGAGAGCCGGAAACTGAATCGGCTTCTTAACGCTTGACGATGGAAACCAAATTAAGGCTTAAGCCGCGAAACAAAGGAGCGGATAAGTTTGACATTTGAAATTGGCCTCAGTACCGTAAATCTTGGCCATTTATACTGTTAAGCCTCGAGTGAGACGCTATTCTGCGTCTTTCGTCGGTCAGTCAATAGCCACCATCGTGGCGCCACGACAAAGAGAATTGAGGAGAGCATGGCTGATTTTCTGGACATTCTGATTCGCAAGGGTATCGTCAGCCCCGACCAGCTCAATGAGGCTGAGCAACACGCGAAGGAACAACGCATCAACGTCGGCGAGGCTCTGGTCTCACTGGGTTATGCTTCTGAAGAAGATGTGATGCGTGCCATGGCCGAGCAACACGGCATGGACTTCATCAATCTCGACGACACGCCGATCCCTCCGCATATCGTCGAATTGGTGCCAGAATCAGTGGCTCGCGAGAACAAGATTCTGCCGCTGGCGGAAGAAGATGACGCACTAACCGTGCTCGCCAGCGACCCGCTCGACTTGGAAGCATTCGACAAGCTCCGGTTCATTCTGAACCGAAAAATCGAAATCGCCCTGGCGCCACGGGCTCGAATCCTGGAAGCGATCAACAAGTATTACGGCCAGATCGAAGGTGAATCGGCCGACTCGATGCTGCAAGAATTCACGGATACGGCGATCGACTTCACCGAAACCGAAGCCGATTCCAGCATGGATTCTGACGGAGCCGTCGACGAAAACAGCGCTCCGATCGTGAAACTCGTTCAACTAATGATCAATGAGGCCGTGCAGTTGCGGGCTTCTGACATCCATGTTGAACCCTTCGAAGACCGTATCCGCATCCGATATCGCATCGATGGCGTACTGGTCGAACGCGACAGCCCACCACGCCGCCTCCTCGGTGCGTTGATCTCCCGACTAAAGATCATCGGCAGCATGGACATTGCCGAACGTCGTCGCTGCCAGGACGGACGGATCAAGATCACCGTCGGCGACAAACAACTGGACTTACGGGTTAGCGTAATCCCAACGAACCACGGCCAATCGGTCGTCATGCGTATCCTGGATAAGGACAACATCAAGATTGGTGTACGGCAGCTTGGTTTGAACGAAGCCAACTACAAGCTGTTCAACGAACTGATCCGACGGCCCAACGGCATCATCTTGGTGACAGGCCCCACGGGATCCGGAAAGACCACCACGCTGTACGCCGCCCTGAACGAATTGAATCGACCGGACCGCAAGATCATCACGGCAGAAGACCCAGTCGAGTACTACTTGCCAGGCATCAATCAGGTCGAAATCAAGCACAACATCGGGCTGGACTTTGCCAAGGTCATCAAGGCCATGTTGCGGCAAGCACCCAATATCATCCTGGTCGGCGAGATGCGCGATTTGGAGACCGCTGGCATGGGAATCCAGGCCTCACTAACTGGACACCTGGTATTCAGTACTCTACACACGAACGATGCGCCCAGTGCTATGACACGCATGGTCGACCTTGGTGTGCCCGGCTACCTAGTCGCCAGCAGTGTGATTGCAGTGATGGCACAGCGTCTGGTCCGGGTTGTTTGCAACAAGTGCGCTCAGCCACATACCTACGCCGATCACGAGCTGGAAGCAGCCGGAATCACCCCAGAAATGGCCGCAAATGCGACATTCCGTAAGGGTGCTGGTTGTGCTCACTGCAACGGAAAAGGCTTCCGCGGACGCATCGGTGTCTACGAATTGATGCTCATGAACGGTGCTATTCGCGAGCTGGTCTTCAAAAACGCATCTGACCAAGAGATTCGGGCAGCGGCCCTAAGAAACGGTATGAACACGGTTTACGCCGATGGAATCGAGAAAGTTTGCCGCGGAATCACAATGATCAGCGAGGTCTTCAGGATCGCCAAGAAGCAAGAGGGCGACCTGTCACTGAAAGCCTTGGCGGACCAGGCGACTGGGTCGTAAGCCATTTGCTGGAAATGATTTAACGACGATTGCGTGAGGCACTCGGGACGCAATCCCACAAAGCAATCACCAGCTCAGGCTGGTTTGTAACGGAACGAGAGATTTAACCACCCTGTCGTGGGGTGCTGGGACATTCTTCCGCGGAGGTCGAAACGAACGAAATTTGAAATCACTGCTCTCGGGCACAAATAATCGCATGACTCATCTGACGCCTCGCCATCTTTCTGGGGCTAGACGCGCGGTTGTTTGGTGAACGAATTTCGTCGTTCGTTGGCGTTCGCTGACGAGCAAATTCGTCGGCGAGTGAAATCGCCGGACCACTGGCGGCTCGTCCGCCGTGAATCACTCATCAGTGAATCATTCGCAGAGAGAGGTTCCCTCATCGCAGGAACAGGCCACGCAGGAATGTGTGGACAGCGGAAAGGGAGATGCCAACATGGCTGGAATTCTAATCGACAAATTGTTGGCGGCTTGCGTGAAGCAGGGCGCGAGTGATATCCACCTCACGGTGGGACAACCACCCGTGTTTCGTTTGCACGGTCGGATGCGCCGACTAGAGACGAAGACGCTTGAGCCTGACGACACCACGGCGTTAATGAAGAGTATCACGCCCGACCGCTGTCAGCAGGAGCTCCAGGAAAAAGGTGGATCTGACTTTGGATTCGCGTTCGGTGATCTGGCTCGATTCCGTGTTTCCGTCTTTCGCCAGAAGGGCAACATCGCTCTTGTTCTGCGACAGATTCCCAATGACAAACTGACGTTCGAGATCCTGGGCACACCAGACATTGTGCCAAAGCTATGTGCTCGACCACGCGGTTTGTTTTTGGTGACGGGACCGACCGGTTCCGGTAAGTCGACCACGCTGGCGAGTATGATCGACCATATCAACACAACGATGGACCATCACATCATCACGATTGAGGACCCCATCGAATTTTATCACGACCATAAAAAGTCGGTGATCAACCAACGTGAAGTCGGTACCGACGTGCCATCGTTCGCGGAAGCGATTCGACGAGCGTTGCGACAAGACCCAGATGTCATCCTCGTTGGTGAGATGCGTGACTTGGAAACGATCGAAGCGGCGATCTCTGCTGCTGAAACCGGTCACGTGGTCTTCGGGACGCTTCACACGAACAGCGCTCAAGGTACTGTCAACCGAATCATTGACGTCTTCCCTGCGAACCAGCAGGACCAGATTCGAACGCAGTTGTCTTCGGCCATCATTGGTGTTCTTTCGCAGCAACTATTACCTCGCATTGGCGGCGGTCGATGTGCTGCTTACGAAATGTTGGTGGTGAACTCGGGGATCGCGAACCTGATTCGTGAAAACAAGACGTTCCGAATCACTTCGGCGATCCAAACGGGTGCCAAGTACGGCATGTGCTTGATGGATGATTCGCTGTTCAGACTTTGGCGTGAGGAAAAAATCACGTCCGAGGACGCCTTGGAAAAGGCACAGTCACCGGATGACTTGGCAAAACGAATTGCGATGGCAAAACGCGGCATGTTTGAAGACGAAGAGGACGGCGGCGAAGCCGCATAACATCGCGTCTGCACGGCAAGGTGCAGAGCCAACGTCAATTCACGGGTTAGCAACAAAGAGTTTAAGAGCGGGTAAGCAATGGCCATTCGGCGTATCGGACAAATCTTGGTCGACCTCGGGTTCATCGACGACGACCAACTGGAAATGCTGCTGGACGAACAGCAACGCAATCCAGGCGAAAAACTGGGCAAGATTGCCGTAGAGATGGGGCTGCTTGCAGAAGACCAACTGGCTTTGGCTTTGGCTGAGCAGATGGGCATGCAAGTGATCGGGCTTGAGGAAATCAAACTCGAGGCGGAAACCATCGAGCTGATCACGCAAGCGATGGCCGAACTCTACCGAGTAATCCCCATCACGCTGGAAGACAATACGCTGACCATTGCGACCTGCGAACCGCAAAACCTATCGATCCAAGACGAGCTTCGCACATTCCTGGGTCACGACATACGTATCCTGGTCGCCACCGAAGGAGACATCAACAAAGCGATCGACAAGTACTACGC
>CAYQMZ010000674.1:2942-4735 GCA_964418725.1 uncultured Pirellulaceae bacterium | reverse complement strand
TCTTCGATCAGGTCATCGAGATCCTTAGTGCCTTGGTTGTTTCTGAGCTGCTGGGCAAGCTCTCGGGCAATATCCACGTTTCTGGGTGACAGCTGATGCAATTCCAGCAGCTGTTCAAAGTACTCGGTCCCAAACGGGTTGAGGGCATACAGCTTCTTTCGAAAGACAAGTGCCTCCAGGCCTCGAAGAATATCGTCGTCCGCGTACAGCTTTGCGCCGTCTTCAGCTAGTTGCTCAGCCTCTATGGGTTTCGACAACACAGAGAACGCTTCGATTAGGGCAACAAGTTGCGTTGCGGTGGGCGATTTGGGTTGCTTGTCCAAACGCAGTTTTTCATCAAACCCAATGCTTGTGCCCAGGTAGTCGACGTAGGATCGAGCATGACGCATCGCGTTCGTGATCGATCGGCGGGCGTGGTGAAAACGCATTAAGTGTGCGTGATATGGCTTGTGGTGACTAACGATTGCACTCATGCGACGCAGCAACTCTGCCCCGGTCCGTCCTGTTGCCAGCATCGCCTCACGGTCGCATTCAATCGTCATGATGGCGGCTTGCACGGACGTAAAGAAGTCAACGCCGTTGGCATCTTCGAACTTCTCGGTCGATGCATACAGTTCCTCGCCCAACGACTGTCGATGCAGAAGGTTGGCCACTCTCGCATGCTCACGAATCAGCCGCCACTTGCGTTGGTCGGTCGCCGCTGAAATCTTGCCCTGTAGCAACCCCATTCCGATCCAAATGTGGGCTCGCATGAAGTTGTCCGCGTAGGGCGCGATCTGGGCTTCGAAGGAGTTTTCGTCTTCGAATTCTGGCTCGGGCTCAGGTGCTTCCTCCACAGTTTCGTCTGCGGACGAGCCACCGAATGTGGCGTAGGCGGCTTCATCGAAACTCTCGGTGACCGACGTCGAGATCCCGATGCCATTGGGATTCGTGATCGCCTGTGAACTGCTTTCGGCCAGGTTCAACTGATATTCTTGGCTTTCTTCGTAGACCTGTTCATCGGGACCGTCAAGCGTTGACAAGAATTCAGGAGTGAGCGGCGCGATCTCCTTCATCAACTGATAGGCTTCGTCGTAGTTGCCTTTTCTGGCCAGCAGCAACGCCGTCGTGAACTTGGCATTTTCAAGCTGCTTGAAGCCCATTTGTGTAAGTCGCTGGCGACAGAGACTGCCGAATTCGTAAAGCTCATCGTCGTCGTACTGATAGGCCGCACGTTCGTAGTGCAGCATCTTGGCACCTGTCGATTGAGCGGCAGACAAAGCCAGAATCGCACCCATGGGCAAAGCCAATAGGATGGCGGGAGTCGACCAAGCGAGGTGGATGAAGTCGCGAGACTTGAACCAGGCGTTTGCGAATTTCCCCGAGTTCTTTCGAGCTCGCTTGATGCGTTTGTTCGTTTGCTTGATGAGCTGCACCATCCATGGTGGAAGGTATTTCTCAGCCCAGCTGGCCAGCCCTTTGTTAAGGCGTTTGAAGAATTTAGAAACGCGGCCACCGACAGCCTTCCAAGCTTTTTCAACACGGTCGCGAATGAACTTCGGCAAGATGATGGCAAACAGGAAACCGAAGACCTCGAAGAATCCCGACGCACCTTTCTTGAAGCTCTTTTCGACGTTATCCGTGATCTGGCCAACTTGCTTGCCGACCTTCTTGGATACGCGGCGTGCTTTTTTCGACTTGCCGAGCTTGTCGACTTTCTTGCGAAGATTCTTGGGGAAAAGCACCGCAAGAATCATGTCGACGACGCCGCCGAACGCATCGGCAAAAACGCGGAAACCTTTCTCAATTCCCTC
>CAYQMZ010000674.1:0-2932 GCA_964418725.1 uncultured Pirellulaceae bacterium | reverse complement strand
CGAGAACTGCTTGCCAAGTCCGGCCTTGGACTTACTTTTGCCACTGCTGCGGCTGGTACTTTTTCCTGAACTACCGCTCCGTGATTTTCCACTGCGGCCGCTACGACTTCGTTTTCCGGATCGTTCGCCGCTTTTGCCTGTGGAACCACCTTCGCCACCGTCTACATCGTTGCCGGCGCCAGTGTTCGCTTGACCTTTGCCGCCAAGATTGGCGGGGTCGCTGCTCTGCGAGGACATACGTTTGTGGGGATCAATGGACATAGTTGAGGTGAATCGTTAGGTGCTCAAAGTGAGAATGCGGATCGGTTGTTCGTTTGCGTAGAAAGCGAGGTGTTGCGGGGCATCACGCGGAGCGTGATGGATACGTACGACTCACGCTCCGCGTGAGCCTCATCGTCATCGTAACCGAAGCTAGTTGAATCCGCGCTCTCTAATTCGTAAGTCCCGCCTGATAGCGATGTGCGGCAGCCTGTTCCGTGTTTCCAAGCTGCTCGTAAGATTCTGCGAGTGCGGTGTGCGTCGCGACGGGGTCCGGTAAAACTCCGTTCAATCCTTTTTCTAGGTTGGGAATTGCGGCCGCCCACCGTTTCATGCGAACCAGAATCTGCCCCTTGGTTTCGTAGGTACGAAAGTCCTCTTTCAACTCCAGCGCTTTATCCACCGCCTGAAGTGCTCGTTCGTAGTTCGTCGGTTCGAAGAAACAAAGGATGTGGGCCAAGTTGTTCCAAGCTCGCATTTGCGACGGATCCAGACGCAACGCTCGTTCGTAGTATGCGACGGCCTTCTTACTGTCACCTCGTTTGATCGCGTCGTCACCTAAAGTGATCAGAACCTCAGCCGGCAGCTTGCCTTTTTGTTCTAGATCACTCATGCATTGCAGTGCAGGTTGAGCACCAGAACGCAGACCTTGTAACAGTTTGCCGATTGCCAGTGGATCGTTTGGATTTGCCTCGAATGCCTTTTCCAGTAGCGAAACCAAGTCCACGTCGCCGAAAGTCATCTCCGCCAGTCGCTCGGAGAATTGACGATCCAGCAGTGCGTGCAGGTCCGTGTCGTCTGCATGCTGTTGCCGCGCCAGTTCAACCACGTTTACCAGTTGGATGTTTTCCCCAAGCTGTCGACTGGCAATAGCCCAATGTGCCAAGTCAATCGTCCGCCATTGCCTGAATGGATTCTCTTTTTGCATGCGTTGGAAGCGACCGAAAGTTGGGCGGGCGTACATGCGTGCCTTGGGCAGATCTCGGTCTTCGACGGCGAATTCCATCAAGTGAGCGTTGAGCTCGGGGAAGTCGGACACCAAGTCCAGCATCAGAGCGGTGGCTTCCTGCTTCCGTTGAAAATGCAGTTCGGCCTCGACCAGGTAGCGTTCCGCAGGAGTTCGCAGCGAACGGTAGCGTCCCACGGACTGCGCTCGAGCGTGGCGAGCATGCTTTTCGAAATCGACCCAGGGATCGTCGACTTCGACGCGGCCGTCCGCGATTTGTCGAGCCAGCCAAAGGTGAGCCATTGGCAAACCCGGCGAATCCAGCGGAGCCAGCTTTTGCATTTCCTCGATCGCCTTGTCCCAATTCTCTTCATTCGCCAGTGCGAGGGCGGCGGAGTATTCGGAGCGATCTAGTTGCTCGTAGCCAAGTTGTTCGAGTTTGCGGAAACAGAGTTCTTCGCTGCTTTCGTTTCGCTCTTCAATTGCCCGCTCAAGTTTGCCGTGATAGTACAGCATTTTTTTGTTCGAAGAGTAGACGACGCCGCCAACCATCGAAACCAGAATTGGCAACGCGAACAGCAACGCAGGAAGCGACCAAGCCAGTGCAACGTAGTCTCGGGTGCGGAACCAAGCGTTCGTGAACTTGAAGATGAAGCCGAATCGATCGTTCAGCTTCGTGAGAACCGTTTGTAGCCACTTTGGCGTGAACCGTTTTGCGAGTTTTTGCAGCCGATAGCGGATGTCCCAGAAGGCGGACTTCGTCTTCGTGGTGACTGCTTTCTCTGTCGACTCAATCAGTTTGGTGGGCACGAACAGTTTGAGGACATCGCTGAATGTCGAACCGATTCCTTGCATGGCAACATGGAAGCGGTCCTCCATCTTCTCGACTGTCTTACCCATCTTGGATTCTTGGGTAATTCCACGGGCGGCTCGCTCGGCGGATCGCTTTCGCCACTTGTCGACAACTCGCCGTGGCATAATGAGCGCACCGATACCGCTGAACACCTGCCCTACACCTTGAACGAATTGGTGGAACAAGTACTCGAAGTATTCCGTTGTCGAGTTAAACCACTCGCCAACGGACCTTGGTCGTCGATTTCTTTTAGTTGCTTTGGCCATGATGAATTAGCCGGGCGTTCTTGTGGGAGTCGAGTTCATAGTGCCGGCGATCGAGTTCGTGCGACTGAGTAAGTGCGGCATTGTGTTTGTTTTCTTCCGTCCAGTGCTGAACGGGCCCTCCCCTCGCTATGGCTCGACCCTCCCGGAATTCCTCGTGTGACTCGGAAAGGGAGGGTGATTGCGATCAACGGCAGAGCTTCAGTGGGATTTGCGATCAACGGAAAATCTTCATCAGTAGGCCACGAAGCAACTTCACTCTCCCACTGGGACCTGAACGCAATTTCATTCTCCCTCTGGGAGAGTCGAGCCCCAGGCGAGGAGAGGGTGCGGCTGTTTTGAGTTAGCGATGCCAAAACTGCGTTCTGCACGAAACGTTTGTCGCGGTTCTCTCTCCCCTCGCTATGGCTCGACCCTCCCGGAATTCCTCGTATGACTCGGAAAGGGAGGGTGATTTGCGATCAACGGCAGAGCTTCAGTTAGGATTTGCGATCAACGTAAAATCTTCAGTAGGCCACGAAGCAATTTCACTCTCCCACTGGGACCGGAGTTCTGTGCTGAACGCAATTTCATTCTCCCTCTGGGAGAGTCGAGCCCCAGGCGAGGAGAGGG
>CAYQMZ010000673.1:0-4745 GCA_964418725.1 uncultured Pirellulaceae bacterium | reverse complement strand
GTGACTCGATGTCGTTAGGATTGTCGAGCACTCGTGAGAAGTTGGGAGCTAGTAGACGCCAAGCTTCGCGTGAGAATGCTTGGGAAGCCGCGTTACGTTTGGATGTGACGAAAGTCTCCAAGGCATGAGAAATCGCGTCGATACCAGTGAGCGCAGTGACAGTAGCCGGTTGGGTCAACGTCAACTCTGGATCCAGGATGGCAAATCGGAACGACGCCTTCTTGTCACCGCACGCCATCTTCACGTGAGTTTTCGCATCGGAGATCAGGGCGAATGACTGAGCCTCACTGCCAGTTCCCGACGTTGTGGGAACGGCGATCATGGGAAGCATCGGTTTCAGTGCCTTACCCACACCCCAGTAGTCCTTCATTTCCCCACCATTGGTGTAAACGAAGTTGATTCCTTTCGCGCAGTCCATGCTGCTACCGCCACCTAGCCCCACGATAAGTTCAGGTTCATATCGCTTGGCCATCGCGACGCCGGTTGCGACGTCATCGGTGGTTGGGTTTTCGTGAACGCCTTCAAACAGCTGGGTTTCGATTCCGGCCGCGTCCAGTGCATCAATTGCTCGTTGCGTGTGACCCGCTGCAATGATCCCGGGGTCACTGACAACCAGAGCGCGACGCGTTCCGATTTCTCCAGCCAATTCGCCAATTCGCTTGACGGTTCCGTCGCCGAAGATGATGCGCGTGCGGCATTGAAGGTCGAATGGAACCATGTTGCGAGTCTACGGAGTACGGTGATAGGGCAGCCCGCTCCGCCGTTAACGCGGAGCCGTGCGAGGCCAAAAGTGCGCTCGACGAGTGAACTATGAGCTGAGTGCGGCCATTTTTTCTTCTGGTAATTGATAGGCTCGGGATCGGAACAGGAAGTCGATCAGGTTTCCTTCGTGCGGCTGCAGCCAGTTTAGCCGGTTGGTTGGAATCGGACCGATATTCAAACGGTCGATATTGACTGCGTCGGTCAAGTGACGGATGAACTGAGTATCTTCCGTGATCGCGGTTCCCACCAAGGTCGGTCCGATCTGCTTGATCATTTGATCCTGTGGGCATTCGACGACCGAAGCAAATGGGAACATGTACTCTTTCGTCGCAACCTCGTTGCCGTGCGAGCAATGGACAACCATCGGACGCAGGTAGGCGCAGCGATCTTTCTCAACCAATCGAGCCCCGTATTGGGCAGTCATGTCGGTTACGCCGTCCTCCTTGAGGTCTTCTTCGATCATGCCCCACGTTCCGGTTGCCATTGCAGCGTTGGTGAAGGCTGCGAGTCCGGCCTCAGGGTCGGTTGTTGGCTTAACGTCGACTGGACCGATACGTTCGGCAATCGCTTGGGCGATTTCCTTGGTATGTCGCGACGCCCAGATTCCACTGGCGTTGATGCAGCTGCGTCCGCCGTTGACGTAGACGCTTTCGACCATCACATCGAGGAACTCTTCCCAACGGTCGACCATATCGTCGCCAATCAGAATCTTACTGAACCCAGGCCCGTGTGCCTGAACGCGAGGGTTGCCGTGGTACTGTTGCACCGTTTGAGCACTTCCGAAAATCATGCTGCGATCAACAGAAGAGAGCAGAGCCGGACCAGCGTCGTGGCCACCTGGGTAGATAGCCATGGCTTCTGCCGGAATTCCCGCTTCGACCATTGCTGATACGACGCGGTAAGGGGTCCAGGGTTCCGATGATCCTGGCTTCAGCATCAGTCCGATCTGCAAAGGAATCGCTGGTAGCCAAAGCGTGTGCACGCCCGGCGAATTCGAAGGCAGTACGGCACCCAGGATAGGCGTTTGAGCTTGAAAGCTGACAACGACGCCGCGATCTTCCATCCCGTAACCATCGCTGAAGATGTTCAACGGTAATCCGCGAGTCAGGGCGTCCAGCACGCTTTCCATTTCCGATAGCACGAACGCGTTCTTCTTCATGTTGCCGCGGCACATTGCTTCGGGCAGGCCAGTACTTGCGGACTGAGCGTGGACGAATTCGTCTGGCGTTTGGGTACCGTCGCCCAGAGGAAGCGTTGCGGTTGTGTAGAGTTCAGCCGCCTTCTTGCACTTCTCGATCAGGTCTTCGCAACTGAACTGGCGCAGAATATCGCGTGCTTGTTGGGCCTTGCGGGCGTCACGTTGGATGATGCCGCCATTTGCTTGGCTAACGGAGGCAATCGCTTCTCCCGTTTCGAAGTGAATGACTTCGGCTTTCTCAAGCGACTCGTAAGGCTTTCCCCAACGGATGACTGGGACGTTCAGCATGGTGGGCTCTGGATATGGAGGGATACGTTAGGTGATTGGAAATACGGAAGTGCCGTCGGGAACATTGGCGGGTGCTTGTCGCTACCAAGTTCGGATGGCGAGGTCGTCACGTCGAAGTAGTTGTACTCCGACGCAACGTGACTGACCTATCAGAGACTTAGTAGACGCCGACGGTCGTTGATTTGGCGAAAACGTGGTAGGGGCGGACGCCACTAACACCGTCCCAAGGGAAAGTATCGAAAGGCATTTCGCGTTCCCCTTCGTCTCTTTCCAAGAACCCAGGGACGAATAGTTCCTTCGTCAGCGTGGTTAGTTTGACTCGACCAGTTTCGCCGTAGCCAACCAATTTGTTGGCGTCATCAAAGTCGACTACTTCCGTTACCGCGCGTGGCTGTGGAGCGTAGTAAGAGATCTTGTAGTTTTCGGCAGCCGTGACTGGCTTGCTGCAGGCCAAGCCCATCAACGTGTTGCCATACGTCGGCGTCATGTAGATGCCACTTTCCTCGGCTGGGCCACCGAACAATTCCTCGACACAGTAACGAGTCCACTGCGGTGTGAACTCCGTCCCGCCGGAGAAGATTCCGGTGATGCCGCACTCTTTAAGTGACGTGCCCCGGTCCTCGAGAGCCAGGCAAAGTGCGTCGAGCAGCTTGGGTGTGGCAAACATACATTTCACATCATGCCCGGCCGTCAGAATCGTGACTGCCTGATCGATGCAGTGTTGCTTGTAGAGGTTGGCTTCTTCGACTTGGTTTCGCTTGAGCAGTTTGACGACCCACCGCGGATCGAGGTCGATGCAGAAGCATATGCCGCCGCGGTATTGGCATAGGTGTTCCACCGCCAGTCGCAGACGTCGAGGTCCCGATGGTCCCAGCATCAGCCAGTTTGCACCTTTGGGGAAATACTGATCAGGCAGCGTGTCGCTGAAGATTTCGTAGTCGACGCGGTGGTCTTCGATGACCATTCGGCTTTTGGGAATGCCTGTTGTCCCACCAGTTTCAAAGACGTAGACAGGTCGACCCTCGTAGCCCTTCGGGACCCAGCGCCGGATTGGGCCGCCACGTAGCCACTCGTCCTCGAAGTGAGGAAACTTCTTCAAGTCGTCGTAGCATTTGACTTCGGTAAGGGGATCGAAATTTAGTTCGGCTTTCTTCTCCAGCCAAAATGGACACCCGGGCGACTCATGAAAGTGCCACTGGACGATTTCGTATGTGTGCGCGTCCAGTCTTTCTCTTGCTTCCTTGGCAAGCTGCTCGACGTTGTCGCTAACCGTGCTCATGCTATTTGATTCCCGCGTGTTGAACTTTCCGGACATTATAGCCGTCGAGTGGTGGGGGCAAGGCGCGGCGTAAAGTCGGATAAGCTTTACCAAGAGTGATAACGAAAAAAGGCCGCGTGATTCCACGCGGCCCATGATTCGTAGCATCGATTTTGTTGATTTACGGCTACTCGCTGCCGTTTGCGCTCAACTGCGAAATGACCTGCAGGACGCCATTTAGGTGTGCAAGGCGAGGCCCAAACCGATCAACAAATTCGTTTAAGACGAACTCACCATCAACCAAGTCCTCTGCGTTGTCCGAGATCTCCTCGGTCACGGCTTCAAGGAAAGCACTTTGTACTTTGCCCAGCACTTCTGCTGCCTCGCGGCATCGACGTGCCAGTCGCGGATTCGACTGCTTCCATTGAGCAAGTTCCGCCGATCGCTGACGCTGCGATGCGCCCATCTGCTCGATCAACTCTTCCAACAATTCGTTTTGACGATCTTGAGCTGCCACCATTTGGTGCAAGACGTCTTTCACGCTATCGGCCTCGCGGGCACGATCGCCCGAAGAAGTTGATGTGTGGGTCGTCACGTCAATCGGAGAAAACAGAGATGACGGTCGGGGCTTATCCGACATGGGTAACCTTTGGGGTTCTCGGAAGTTGTCGTGGCACGATTAGCTGGCGAGGTGCCGACGATCCGTTGCGGGTGATTCCTGGATTATAAGCTGTCGCCGTTCCCTTTGTCCACTATTGTGCAACGTTCGTGGCAGTATGGATAGCTCCGATGCACGTTGTGGACTTTCGGACTTAACAGATTGGATGATGTGTTTGCCATGACGCGAGACTTTATTTTTTCTCCGGCTTTTTGCCTTTTTCGCTTGCTCACTATCCGCACTGTGAGTTGGGCCGTGACAACAGCGAAGCTGTGCCGGTGATTCGCGTGCTTGCTGGCCGATTTTCTCGCGGCATCCTGGACCTCACTAAAGTCTTCCGATCATGCGGTTCGATCCTGAACCCCGGTTGGTGATACCCAACGTTGGATTTTGTGACGAGTTCGAACTTATTGAATATGGCTTCCACTGATAGCTCCTCAAGCAATGCCACAACCAAGTTGATTGGTTACCTGTCGTTCGTGACGCTTCCCGGTGCCGGCATCGTTGGTGGCTTGTTGCTAGTAAATGATCGAGCTCGGCCGGTTGAGTTTCACTGCACCACCCCAATGCCGATGTCGCGT
>CAYQMZ010000672.1:0-4745 GCA_964418725.1 uncultured Pirellulaceae bacterium | reverse complement strand
CTAATCGGCTGTTGCTGCATCAATCCGATGGTACGACCATCGAGGTGGCTGCGCCAGCCAATCTTGACTTTCTGGATGACACTAGTAGTGCATTGTTCCTTGATCTCGACAACGACGGAGACCAAGACCTGGCAATCGGAACGACATCCGGGCTTATATTGATGGAGAACAAAGGCGCGGCATCAGACTCATCAATTCCCGAATACGAACAACGCGCAAAGCTCGCTGACGAGATGACGGACACCCAGTCGCTGGCTGCCGCGGACATTGATTTGGACGGCGACCTGGACATCTTCCTTTCGGCATATCGACACCAATCCGGCCGTATCCAAGGAGAATTTGTTTTCCATGACGCAACGACCGGTGGAAAGAACAGACTGTTTCGCAACGTTTCGCCCAGCGATTGGCGGTTTGTGGATGCGACCGCAGAGGTTGGCCTAGACGTCGGAGCGACCCGGTACACACTCGCTGCCTCCTTCGCCGATTACGACAACGATGGCGACGACGATCTCTACATTGCCAATGACTACGGCCGCAACTACCTGTTCCAAAATGATGACGGCTACTTTCGCGACGTCACTGAGAAGTCTGGCTTATCCGACACTGGTTTTGGGATGTCAGTCAGTTGGGGAGACGTCAATCGTGACGGCAATTTGGATTTGTACATCGGCAATATGTTCTCGTCCGCAGGCAGTCGCATCACGACACAGCCAAAGTTTCAAGCCAATTCTTCGCCAAGGAAACGAGCACTATACCAGCGAATGTCGCGTGGTAACTCGCTGTTTCTGAACGGTAGTGCGCAACAGTTTCAAGACGCCTCGCAGCCAGCTTCCGTCCAGATGGGGCGGTGGGCTTGGAGTAGCGTTTTCACCGACTTCAACAACGATGGCTGGGAAGATCTGTTTGTGGCCAATGGCTACATTACTGCCGAAGACTCCGGTGACTTGTGAAGTTTCTTTTGGCGGCAGGTACTGTCGAATGACTCTGGGGCGCCGATCGCATCCGTTAGTCCTGATGATGATATTTCTGACATGGGTGGCAATTTGGTGCGCATGATTCGCCAAGGCCGGTCCTTTAGCGGGCACGAGCAGAATTGTGTTTACCTAAACACTGGCCAGGACCGATTTGCCAATGTGTCAGCAGTGACGGGATTGAACTACGACGATGACTCTCGGGCAGCTGGTCGCGTTGATTGGGATTTCGACGGCGACATCGACCTCTGGACATCTAACCGCAATGCTCCGGCAGTTAGGTTTTTTCAAAACAATCAGGAATCAGGCAACCACTTTGTCGCGTTGCGTCTCTTGGGTACTCGTTGCAACAGAGATGCAATTGGGGCCAAAGTGGAACTGCGACTGAAGAACGATGCAGATCCGCTGGTTCGAAACGTAGTAGCCGGCGATGGCTACCTCACTCAGTCGAGCAAGTGGCTGCATTTCGGTCTGGGGAACGAGGCTGAGATCGAGTCAGTCCGAGTGCGTTGGCCTGGCTCGGATTGGGAATCAGTGAAAGGCGTTCAGGCAGACCGACATTACACTGTTCAGCAGGATCAGGGACTCGCCAAAGCGATTGATCGGCCTTTGCAGCACCCGCCGCTGATGCCTGAACCGTACGAGACTGCTAAAGCATCCGCGAACTCCAGTGTGTTTGCCGTAGGCAGGCTGCCTGTGCCGAGACTGGAGTACGCGAACCAAGACGGACAAGAATTGCCCGTCGAGATCGACGGCCCTTTGTTGCTCATTCTGTGGGCAAGCTGGTGTCAGCCGTGCGTTGAAGAATTGAGCCTCCTAACGGAACACTCAACAGAACTGCGAGCCCAGGGAATTAGGGTGCTCGCACTGTCCGTCGACCGAATCAGTGAAACAGGAAATGAGCAAGCGGCACGAGAAATCCTTGCCAAGCTCAGTTTCCCGTTTGCGCACGGCTTCGCCACTGACGCGACGCTGAACAAACTGCAGCTGGTACACGACCAACTTTTTGGATTGCAGAAACCACTTCCAGCGCCATCGAGCTTTTTGATCAGCTCGCAGAAAGAACTCGCTGCTGTTTATCGAGGAACGCTAGACGTGGATGTCGTTCTAAATCACAGCCAAGCTTTAGACGCAGATCTCCACGGCAGACGATCGCTCTCCGTGCCGTTCCAAGGTCGCTGGGCGGGTAAAGTTCGGGGCCTGAGAGTCGCCCCGCTCGTTATTGAATTGGCTCGAGCCGGATACCTTGAAGACGCCAGCGAGTATGTCCAACGCGTCCAGAATCGATTTGATCGCCTGACCATCCTTGATCTCGTAGTGCGACTGGGGGTTGGGTATTACCAACAGAACCGAATGGACTACGCCAACTTGCACTTTCAAATGGCACGCAAAATTGACCCGAAGACTGTTCTCCCCGAACTTCGGCTTGGGAAGCATCTTCAAGGGAAAACGAACCACGCAGAGGCGGCGAAAGTCTATCGATCCAAGCGTCATCCGCTGCTGCAGCAAAAATTGCTGTGGCTAATGGCAGCAAGTTCCGATGCGTCGGTAGGTGATCCGCCTGCGGCTCGGCAGATTACAGAACGATTCATTGCGCAGGGCGACAAGTCACCCGAAACCTTAGACACCTACGCAACCTCACTCGCGGCATTGGGCCAATTCCCCGAGAGCATTGAGGCGGCTCGCAAAGCACAGCAGCGAGCTTCGGAGTCTGGGAAGCATCGACTTGCCGACGATATTGGGCAACGCATTCAGCTTTTCAGCGAAGGAAAGCCGTTTCGACTGGGGGATTGATTAATCCTCAATACATCCCAGATTTTACGGAATTCCCAGATTGACTGCGCCCTGCAGCCAGCTTAGTATGCCCGAACTGACGACAAATCAATCGCCGTCTTAATCCCTAAAATATTGAGTTTCGAAGGCGCTGGCCTTCACCAAAAACGCTACTGAAGAAGCTTCATAAAACGCCAATTTTTCATCTCTGCCCAACGGGTGCGGATGAAGAATTGGCGTTTTTTGTTGCTTCTCACTGGCACAACAGGAGCTGCATGATGAAAAGAATGCTCGTAACACTAGCGGTAGTTGGCCTGATGGCTGGCTTTGCAAACGCACAAACACTTTCCGGTTCTTGGCCGGAGGGCGGCGGTAACATCAGCGTTACAGCGTCAGGTGGTGACATCAACGCGGCCGGTCTGGACTTCACTTCAGCTGGCGGAAACTTGATTCCCGTTGACGGAACGGACGCTTCACCGTTCACCTTCTTCCTGGCGAACACTGAAAACCAAGTCACCTACGGTAACTTGGGAACAAGCGTCACCTTTGCGGACGGTTCGACGACTGAACTTTCTGTTGGTGCCAAAGGCGGAGCAGCCGACATCGTTGCCGCATGGGGCGACGGGGCGACTCCTGTTAGTTTCGATCTGCTTGAAAACATCGCTGTCACGCCTAATCCTTCCGTAACTTGGTCACCCGCCATCTTGTCAGGTGTAACGATCGGCGATCTGATCGACACCGGAAGCGACACGATTCCTTTCACCGCAGCCGAGTACCCTGGCAGCACTAGCGGAACCGGCACATTCTTCTCGGATGCTGGTGACACAGGCAACGCTGACCTGAACATGGTGTTGGACAGCCACGGCTGGAACTCAGCCGGAGCCACTCTGATCGTCGAAGGCCTGACAGCTGGAAACGAGTATCAGATTCAACTGCTGATGGGTGACACTCGGGAATGCTGTGCTGACCGAACACAAACTGCTTCCGATGGAACTAATGTTAGCGAGCCATTCTCGCGAGCTGGCGGTTCGGTTGTTGGATCGTTCACAGCGACAGGTGGAAGCTTGAGCCTAGACATCGGTGGCGAAGGTCCTGACCCAGGTCTTAGCGGTATGATCCTTGTAAACTCGACCACTGGTCAGCTTGCACAGGCAATCAACTTCGCAAGTGACGGTGTTGGCCCAACGGTTACCATTCCAGAGCCAGCGTCGGTTTCGATGCTAGTTTTCGCAATGCTTGGTGCCCTTGGATTGCGACGTCGTCGTTAATTCGACACGCTAAGCCAATTCGGTAAATTCAACGCCCGCTGAATTTCAGCGGGCGTTTTTTATTGGGTATCGCAGCTTGCCGGAAATTGGGGCGAGTGTTTCAATATTCGCATGGCACCCGATATCTACAACAGCGATCGAACGGAATCGCTTCGGCGAAAGTGGCGACTAGACCCGCAGGTCGTGCGGGAATTTCGCACTGCGGCCTGCAAACGCTTCGAGGATTCTGGCTCACTTCAAGATCGCTTCCCCGAGCTCACCGAGTCTGGTGTCGATACGTTGGAGATTGCCAAGCGATGTGATTCGCAGGTAGACGGCGCCTCGAAGCTTCTATTTCGCACGCCGACTGGCATGCTCATTGAGTCGGTAATCCTTCGAATCGATTCGGGACGCACGTCCTTATGCGTGTCCAGCCAGGTGGGATGTGCCGCGGCGTGTGAGTTCTGTGCAACCGGGAAGATGGGAATCGCACAGAACCTAACTGCTGCCGAGATCCTGGACCAAGTTCGACTGGTTGGGCAAATCATCCGTGCGGAAGGCACCAACCGCCTCAGGAACATCGTCTTCATGGGAATGGGCGAGCCATTTCACAACGAAGAACACTTGCACGCGACGCTGGCGACGCTCACAGATTCAGCGTTTTTTAACTGGTCGCCTGCTCGCATTCTTGTCTCCTCCGTTGGTATTCCGGATGCGATGATCCGATGTGCTGAGCGATTCCCCAAGGTGAACC
>CAYQMZ010000671.1:0-4748 GCA_964418725.1 uncultured Pirellulaceae bacterium | reverse complement strand
CGCCATCCGCGTCGGACTGCAACATGACAACCTGGAAGCTTCGCCGTTGGCCGGTCGCGAGCAAATCCGTCACCAACCGCTCGTAGTCCGCTGTCGCCGAGTCGACGAATACCAGTTCTTTGGCCGACGCTTCAGCGTCCAAGTCACTGTGGAGATCGGTTGGCATCGACCAATCCGACAAGGAGTCATCCCAAACGTCCGGCAACGCATCGGCGTCAGCAATCCCTTGAACGTCTTCCGGCTCCAAGAACGGAGTATCAATCTCAAACTCAGCCAGATCACCCAAAGGCACGCTGCTGTAGACGACTCGGTGCTCTAACTGAGCGTAGTCCCCAGCACGACCGCGCGGCGGCGGATTTGGTTCTCGCTTTCCGGCGGCAATTCTGAGAATGCTCAGCAAACCATGAATTGGCATGAGGCGAGACCGAGGGAGGTGGGATTGGCGGGAACTATAGGCGGGGAGGGAAGTTGGAGCTTCCGAGGAAATGTAATTCACAGAAGCAGGGTAGGTGGAAGATTGCCTGCGGGACGGCGTCGTTACACGACCGTTCTCCGCAAGCAACTTCGTCATATCCCGAGCATTCCGAATCTCTACAACCCGCCCGAAGCGAATCGTCGGCCCCCAATACGAGGTAGAGCTCGAGAGTCCGAGAAGCCGAACGCAAAATGGGTCAGAGCAACGCGAGTCTCGTCGCCCCGCTATTTCGCGGATCCGCTGGCGACTGGTTTTCCCGTCAAAGACGAGATGACCTGCAACAAAGCGTCAAAGCTGAAGGGCTTTGGTATGAATCGCGTCGTATTGGGATGCTGATGAAGCGGAGAAAGGTCTGGTTGCCGATGGCCGGACATCAGCACGAACTTCAGCTCGGGACGGGTCGCGCGGAGCTCTTCGACCAATACGAATCCGTTGATGCCTGGAAGCTCGACGTCGGTAATGACGAGGTCAAACTCACCGAGACTTGTTGAGTCCAGCAGCTCTTCTGCTGTGCGAAAGACGGAGGCATCAAAGCCCGACCGATCAAGCATCAATCGAAGCGAAGCAGCCAGCACTTCTCGATCCTCAACTAGTGCCAACTTCAACTGCGGTGTCGCTGCCCGCGCCACAACCGGCTCGCCTTGCTCTCCTTCGCTCGAATTCTCGGACGCCGAGTAGCCATGAAGTGATTGACCGGCCCCAGAATCCGATGACAACTTGATGGGATTCAGTGTCTCAGCCATACCAACACTCTTTGGAATAAGCACAGTCACCGTCGTGCCCACACCGAATTCACTCGCCAACATCACGGCACCGCCACCAGCCGTTACTGTTCCGTGCGTCGTCGACAGCCCTAGCCCGGTCCCAACACCGCGTGGCTTGGTGGTGTAGAACGGTTCGAACGCTCGCGACACCGTGCCCTCATCCATCCCCTCGCCGGAGTCCTTGACGTTGATCTGAACGTACGTGCCAACAGAGATCGAATTCGTCCTCGCAACATCGTGGCTAACGTCCACCGCATCGACCTGAATATCCAGGTATCCGCCGTTGGGCATCGCGTGCCGAGCATTCGTCACTAAGTTGATGAACAACTGCTGCAGACTCGACGGATCCATCTGAACATTGGCATCGGGGCAACTCACGGTCCATGTTGTCTGGATTGTTGCACCAACGATTCGGCGCACGATTGGCTCGAGAATATCCGTGATGTCACCAATGCGGATTGTTGACGATTCAGTCTTGTGTCGCGTCGCGAATGTCAACAAGCCTGACGTGAGATTGGCGGCTTGGGATTGAGCCTGCTGTAGCTCGGCCCTCAGCTTTGCGTCGGGTATTCGTTCAAACAGAATCCCAAAAACGGTAAGCACATTATTAAAGTCGTGCGCTAACCCAGCACATACGGTGGCCAGCCCATCGAGTCGTTCGAACTCTTGTAACTGTGCGCGTGACCTGACTTCCTCGTCAATATCGCGGATGGCCAAAACCAACCTACTCTCGGCTTTGGCAGCGGCAGGTTGCGTTTGTCCTCCCGCCTTCGACGAGACTTCATCGTTTGCGTGGGCCGCCGAGATACGCACCCAACGAATTTCATCTTCGCGAGTCTTCATCCGAAGCTCAAACTGCAGATCGCCTGCCGTACCGTCGGATGCGTCCTGCGATGCACTGTCAACGTAGACTCGAGATAGCGTGCGACCAGTTACGGAATCGTCGGTTTTGAGCACGGCTTCAAGCTTTGCCTTGTCCTCGTCGTGCACCAGGTCAATTGGGTTCGTCCCAATCAAGCCTTCCGCGGTGTAGCCCAGCCCCTCGATTAAGTCGCCTTCCGCAAAGGTGATGCTGCCCGCCGTGTCGCTCTCGATCAGCGCACCGTAAGCGCCGCTAACGACCGTTTCAAAACGACGTCGCTCCTGCTCTGCCGCCTCCTGCGCATCAAGTTGCTTCTTGATGGCGAGACGCAAACGCAGCTCCTTCCAAATTGCCGGAACCGCAACGGCCACTGAAATGAGCACCACAGAGAAACTCTCATTGATGAAACTGCGGCCTAGGTCAGCCGGTGTCAAAGGCGGCACCCACGCATTGAAGGCAATGGCAACAGATGCAATGGCCGCGGCGAAAGTGTAGAAGGCCAAACAACATGCAGCCAATATCGGCGGCAGGAACATCGCGGCGATCGCCGGCAGACTGATGCCGAGCGCCAAGTAGTAGTAGTCGCCGGATGCCAAAAACGTGACAAAGAACCCCAACCAGGTGGTAAACAACCCGAAAAGCGTGACTTGGGTGAACCGCCGCGTTCGCAGCAGCACAGGGATCAGAGCAAAAAGGATCGTCCCACAAATAAAGGCGACCGTTGACCGGACCCGCAGTCCGCCGTCCAAGAGAGGATCCAGACAACCCACAAGACCGCCGAGCGCCAACACCCAAGTCAGGGCTTGCCTGCGTAGTCGCCCGTGATCTAACGCGATCGAGTCTTGCATCAGGATGGATTCGTGAGCGGGATGCAGTGGCAACACGGAAATCAGTTAGAAGCACGCCTAGAAAAGTCGCTCGATAACCGTGACGTCGCCTATCGTCCGCCGTGTCGACATCGTCTCATCATACCGGGTCTCCGCGAATCTCAGTATGGCGTGCATGACCGATTCTGGCGTGGAAGACTCTGTCAGGTTCACGGGTTGGAGCGAAGACACTGAGAATTGCAGCGGGAAAGTCCCGTCGCAGGGCTTCAAATTGAGCCAAAATCTGCCCAAAATCCTCGTTATCCATACGACTTCACGTCGGTTAGGGATGCGGCGAAGAGAACGTAAGTCGTTTGGGCTTGCCGGGTTCCAGTCATCGTGCGACGTTGTGGGCACAGCAAGATTGACCTACCCAACTTAGAGTCCAACATGCCACTCAGTCACTTCGATTCCGATGGCCGAAGCCGAATGGTGAACGTGGGTTCGAAAGAACCAACCCACCGGATGGCTCGGGCACAGGGCGAAGTGACAATGTTGCCGGAAACGCTGCGTCTGATTCAGGACAAGCAGATTGCGAAAGGCGACGTTTTCGAAGTGGCACGACTGGCTGGCATCATGGCAGCCAAGAAAACTGATTCACTGATTCCGCTTTGCCACGGTTTACCAATTGAGGGAGTCGAAGTCCATTTTCGAGCTGCCTCAAAAACATCCGTGATTATCGAATCGCAGGTTGAAACGTTTGCAAAAACTGGCGTTGAAATGGAAGCACTGGTCGCGGTCTCCGCAGCAGCACTTACCTTATACGACATGTGCAAATCAGTTGATCGCGGGATGACAATTGAACGGATTCAACTTGAAGAAAAGCTAGGTGGTAAGAGTGGACATTTCCTACGACAAGCTGAAGAAGAATGAACGGGCGAAGCGTGCTGATCGCGACCGAGCAGCCGCCCCTTCGCAGAAAGATGGACGAATGAGCCAGACCGCAGATAAGCGACAAGAAATGGCAGCGGTGCTGAAAGCCCTTTATGCTCCCGTCGTTGAAGACATGCAGCGGGTCGAGGACATTCTGGCGGAAGAGCTACGCAACCCACACGCCTTTGTTGATCAAGTCATTCAGCACAGCGGACGACTGGGCGGTAAGCGACTTCGTCCCGCACTGCTCCTGCTGACCGCCAGTGCAATTGGAAAGGTCACTTCCGACCACCACGTCCTGGGTGCAGTCATCGAGATGATTCACCTGGCAACGTTGGTTCACGACGACGTTCTGGACGAAGCGGATGTCCGCCGACACGTCGCTACCGTGAATGCCCGTTGGAATAACGAGACTAGCGTCCTGCTTGGCGACTACCTGTTTTCGCACGCGTTCTACTTGGCCAGCACGATCGGCACCGCGATCGCGTGCCAACAAATCGGGCAGTCAACCAACATCGTTTGCGAAGGTGAACTTCGCCAGACTGGAAACCAAGGTCGGCTGGACGTCAACGAACAGGAATACACTGAAATCATTGATGCGAAGACGGCCGAACTCTGCGCATGTGCCTGTAATCTAGGTGCCACATTCGCTGATGCTTCGGAAGATCTAGTCGAAGCCATGGAACGTTACGGACGCAACCTTGGCATCGCGTTCCAGATCGCGGACGACTTGCTGGACTTGGAAGGTGACGAAGAAGTTACCGGCAAATCATTGGGAACAGACCTGGAGAAGCAAAAGCCGACCCTCCCGATCATCCACTTTTGGGAGATAGCCAGCGAAGCCGAACGCGTCTAAATCGCGGCAATCTTGAACGGACCAGCCGAAACACGTCGTGCGTCGCTGTCAC
>CAYQMZ010000670.1:0-4750 GCA_964418725.1 uncultured Pirellulaceae bacterium | reverse complement strand
GAGCCAAGGCTAGTGACGCCAAGATTGTTGCGAAGCTCAAAGCCAAGTACGCGGTGTGTGTCGAAATGGAATGCGGAAATGAGACAAAGGGCTTCATGCGAGTCTTTCGTGGTCAGCGTGTTTCAATGATCACTTTTGCGTGCGGCGAGAAAGTGGCTGCGGATTCTTCCTTTGGATGAGTAGCTGAATTCCGGGCCAGTTTACTTCCATGCCGTGAACCATCTTGCCATCGTAGAGCGGTGTCTTGCCAGTCGAGATGGTGTTGACGCCGGACTTTAGCAATGTCAAATCTTTCAGTGGGACGACGTGAGCAAAGTAGCGGTACTTTGGACCTTCCGCGTGAAGGATTTTTTCGCCGTTCACAAACAGGCCGTTCATGTATCCGGGGCGCCAGATGGACCAGCAGAGTCTTGCCGCGCGTATCGAGTGTGTGGCACCCTTTACCGTTAGTTTTTGTTCGTACGCATCGTTTCGTGTAACCCAATTGTCGGGAACATCTTCCGGCTTACACAGCTCTACGGACAAACCTGGCCGGTCTAGCTCAAGACCCTTTTCTGCCGCGGTCATGGAAATCAGTCCAGTGTCGTCAATAATTCTCGCGGCAATTTGGATCGGCGTTGGTTGGTCGGGGATCCAGCTTGTGTCCCACGTTAGCTTAAACGGCCGAGTCACCGTGGTGCCAATATGATGCATGAGTTTGCCGTGGTAGTAGAAGTACTGCCAGCGATTGAATTCGCCATCTCCCGCCCAGTTGACTCCTTCGTATTTGCCAAGGAAGTCCACACGTTCGATTAGTCGATTCGTACTTTCCAAATCGACTTTCAATTCGACGTTTCGTGGCAGTGATTTCCCCTGCGGCAGTGCGACCCTCCCGCGGGCGTGTTCCTTCTTCTCTGCGTCGTAGTAAACTCGCAGATGTACGCCGTAGATCAGATGTTGCGGCCAATTCCATGTTTGCTGCGGAGACACTTTCAATCGAAAGCGGTTCTCCTTTGGACGCAGCGAATCTAGGGGCACGCGTTGCGTAATGCAGGTGTGATGGTAGTAGTCTGCCTGTGGTTGGGGGATTTTGTTTGGGACTGGCAACGGTAACCAATCGTCGTCGTTCCATTGGATGGCGAGGCCAGTAGTACCGTTATGCGACAAGATTTTTTCAACGACGACTTCGGCGCGAACCGCTTCCTCAAAATCCAGTTCGTGCGGAAACTGAATCCACGCATTGACGTAGTCAAAGTCAGATCCGCGATCGGGATACGAAACTCCCTTCTTGCCACCCACGCGGATCGAGCCCCCAGCATCTCCGTACGTATTGGTGTACGTGTATTCCCGGTAGACGTCGCCAGGGTTGGGTTGGGCGTAAACGGTGGTTGCGAACAGAACGAGTGGGAGTAGAACGCCGCGATACATTGTGCACCTTGGGGTCGATTCTGAATCCCGTGGAGTTCCACGGGAGTGCCAGCAAACCGACACAATTTACTCGCTGTCATCTTTCGGTGCGAAGGCTGTGCGCTGTCAACTCTTGTGAGCACCCGTGTCGTGGTTCACCTTGCATGGCCTCAGGATTCGCGAAGTTGGTTGGCGAGCGAAACGGCTTCCGATTAGCCTATTCTTAGGTGGTTCGCTCGGTCTTTCGGAGAGTTGTCATTTCGACAGTCATTGTGGTGGCCACTCCGATCAAAGTTGTTTGCTTCTCAAAGCCGTTTCGGCACAAAAACGCGTTGTCCGCCGTTCCAGAATTCGAACCGTCAAAATGACCTTCCCGACCCAACGAGCGCCATCATCTCGGGGCCACGGTGTGGAATGGTACGGCGATAATCAATGGTAGGTGAGCTTTGACGTCGTCGTCGATCAAGAATTCCGTTATCTGCGTGAACACCGTGTTTCGAAGCGACGTACATGGATCACCATCAGAACAATCAGTGAGTGTGAAATGAATAACGTATCGGGACGGAATCGAAAAACGCGAACTCTACGAAGTCGTATTGAATCGCTTGAGCGACGGGCGATGCTCACCGCGTTTACGGCCTACAACTCGCTGTCATTTGGCGACGACTCCGCTGATTTTTCTACCTTCTATGGAGATCTGTTCGAGTTCGAACCGTCGGGGCCTTTGCTGGACATCGAAACGGGGGACGCGCTCGAAGCTCAATTGGCCGTGTCGTTTAGTGGTGCTTTCGAAGGAGAGGAGGGTGGTGCGCCGCATCCAGAAACGGATGCAGGTCAGATTTTCGGTGACGTTGTTGACTTCGACGGATTTGAATTCGAAGACGGTTTTGAGTTCGGCCGATTCACGATTGAACTCGACGAAACGGCCTCGTATCGCCACAACTTCTCAAGCCTAGATCCGGGGACGACCTTTGACTTCGCCGGCACCGCCATCGCGGGCGATTCGGCTCATACGAATCGCTGGACCTTGGTGGAAATCGTTGGCGCCGAGTCATTCACGGCAGCGCACTCGGATGGGCTGGGGGTTATCACCGACGGATTGGCGGCGAATCAGGTTGCACTTTGGACAGGAGACCAGACGCAAGCTGACCAAGGTTTCGTTTCGCAGTGGCTCAATATCGATCCCGGATCTGACGGCGCTTTTGCAATTGTCTCCACCCAGTACACAGGTAGCATCCCCACTGAGGTTGATCCAAGCGGTGTTGCCGATGGAGAGATCGGTTACGGAATTTCGATGCTGCGACTGATTGAAAGAGAGCCGGTTGGTCCTCCAGTTATCGAGAACACGTCCGCTAGTGACGTCACGGCGACCTCGGCAACCTTGGGCGGGTTTCTCAAAACACCCGGCGGCGATCCTCCCGATCTGACGGTGTTCTACGGGACTACCGACGGTGGCACTGATCCCGCTGCTTGGGAGCAGTCGGTGAGCTTGCCTACGGAGCGAGATATCTCTGTCTTGGTGAGCGGCCTTAGTGATAACACAGACTATTTTTATCGCACGTTTGCCGAAAGCAGTCAGGGTGCCGATTGGGCCGATGCGTCGACGCAATTTACAACGCTTGTTGCGTCAGCACCTGTTGTAGCCATTCAGCCAGTAACTAGTGTTGGCGGCGTGTCGGCGATCGTACGTGGTACGGTGAGTTCGACAGGCAATGATGCGCCTGAGGTGACGGTCTTCTATGGCCTGACCGACGGCGGCAACGACGCCGCTAGTTGGGGCAATTCGATCAACCTTGGGCGGCAATCGGCTGACTTTGCGACCGTCATCGATCCATTAACGGAATTGACGGACTACTTCGTCGCTGTCCGGGCGGAAAACGTCGCGGGTACGGTGTGGACTTCGACAGCCAATTTTTCGACGACGGAAGTTCCCGACATCTTCATCAACGAGTTGATGGCGAACAATGCGTCGACTCTGACCACGCGCGTTCGCGAGTCTACGGACCTGTCGTTTGTGGGCGACGATCGTACCCCAGATTGGATCGAACTGCGTAATACGGAAGCGACGCCCGCCGATTTGACCGGCTACTCGCTGACCGACGATTTGAACGACTTGAACAAGTGGGAATTCCCTGATGGCACAAGTCTGGCGGGAAATGGATACCTTTTGGTTTTCGCGTCCAGCTTCAATTTGGTGGACCCAGCGTTGGACGAGTCAGGGACGCTGCATACGAATTTCAAACTGAGCTCTCAAGCGGGCAGCGACCTCGCTTTGGTCGACCCTGAAGGCAACATTGTTCAGTTGTTCGAGGACATGCCGGAACAGAGCAAAGATATCTCGTACGGAATTTCTGTCCTAGGCGACGCACAATTCTTTGGAACGCCAACTCCCGGCGCCGCCAACGACACAGCGATCCCGGCTGGGCCTACGATTCAGTTGCCAAGCCGCACGTTCACGGATCGTTTGACGGTTGAGATCACGACAGCCAATCCGGCTGACCAAATTTACTACACCACGGACGAGCAAGTACCGACGGCTGCGTCCAACTTGTATACCGGACCGCTCGAAATCACAGAGACCACCAATCTGCGAGCCGTCGCCGTCGGAGTGAATGGGGAAACGAGCGTTGTTGTTGGGGAAGCTTACATCAAACTGGATGCTTCGCTGGCGGACGATGAAACACATCTGCCGATTCTGATTGTCGAGAGCTTCGATGACTCTGTATTCGGGAATCCAATCGGTAGAGAATTCGGTGATGACTTTGTTGCGATCATCGAGCCTGGTAGCGACGGAGTTAGCTCGCCAACGGATAGCTTTGATTTGTCTACGCGGGCCGGAGTTCGAATTCGAGGCTCTAGTTCGGCCGGCTTCTTCAAGAAACAGTACCGCGTGGAATTTCGTGACGAGCGTGGGGAAGATCGCAAGCTGCCCGTGCTGGGGATGCCGCAGGAGGCTGATTGGATCTTCTATGGTCCAAGCCAATTTGACCGAAATCTGATCAGCAACCCGCTGATGTATGACCTGAGCAATCAGATCGGCCAATATGCGACTCGCACACAGTGGGTCGAAGCCTACTTCAACGGTGACTACTTTGGCGTCTATGCGATCGTGGAGGTCATTGAACGGGGCGAAGATCGCGTGAACGTCGAACGCTTGTCGACGGGAGACGATGGCCAGCCGGTCGAAGGTGGCTTCATTTGGAAGAACGATCGGGGTAGTGCATTTGTCTCACCTGAAGACGTCACCGTGCCTCAGCGGCAATTCATCAACGGGCGCATCGCAGACCTGATCAACGCTGCGGGCGGGCCCAATTTCGCGGATCCCGATTTGGGTTATCAGGCGTTGGTCGATGTCGATTCATTT
>CAYQMZ010000669.1:0-4753 GCA_964418725.1 uncultured Pirellulaceae bacterium | reverse complement strand
CCAATACACGGACGACTTTCGACGGCTCTGCAAAGACTTTTATCTCGCGTTCTGACAGAACTAACGCACTTCGTGCAGCATGCGCAAGAACTCTTTCAAGACTTCCGTGTTTTCACCATAGCCACGCCCCGTAACGAGCTTTCCATCGACGACGACTGGCTGATCAACATAGGTTGCCCCGCCCTGCTCCGCATCCAGAGCACACTTGGGTACCGTCGTGACCCGTTTGCCTCGAATACAATCTGCCGCGGAGAGAATTTCGATACCATGACACAGACAAGCGATCGGTTTTCCGGCTGCGGCGATTTGCTTTGTCACCGTCAACAGTGTCTTGTCGTAACGAATGTATTCGGGGGCTCGCCCACCCGAAATGAACATGCCGGCGAAGTCGTCGGACACGAGATCGGCAAACGCCATACTGGCCTGCAAATGATAGCCGGGCCTTTCCTGCGTGATGTCCCAGGGCACGTTAGGGTTCGGTGGAATCTCATGCAGCACCGTGTGGTATAGCCGAGCCTCGGGACCTGCGACGACTACCTCATAGTCGTCTTCGGGCAATCGATAGTAGGCGTAGAAAGTATCCAACGCCTCCGTTCCATCACCGATTGGCATCAAGATTTTCACAGCGAGACTCCCAAGAAATACTCGAACCCTTACCGACGCGTCACTGCTACGTTGTCATTGCCGCCATCTAGCCGTTTGCAATCCGTATCGCTGACTCACGCCCAAACGACTCAGCATCATCCATAGCTAAGGTACGCGGAGGCGGCACCTCGGCCTCGGCTGGTTGCATGTGCAGCGTTCTGGTTGGGAACGCAAACTCGACGTTTAGCTCTTGAGCAAGTTTCAGAATCTTCGTGAACAACTTGTGTTTCTCTCGCAGTTCACTGGACCAGTCTGGAACACGCAGGAAGAAGTAGATCAAGATGTCGAGCGAGCTGTTATTGAATCCGTTGAAGTAGACATGAAAGTAGTCTTTGCGGGTAGCTGAAGTCTGCCGAATCAGCTCACGGATCCCTTCGCAAAATGCATCGATCTGTTCAGGCGTCGTGTTGTACTGAACCCCCAGCGTCGTTTTTACTCGCCGATAGCGTCTGCGACCCATGTTGTCGACGACGGCGGTCGTAAGCCGGCTATTGGGAAGTGTGATCAGCGAGTTGTAAAAGGTGCGAATGCGCGTGCTTCGAAAACCAACTTGTTCGACAGTACCCTCGATGTCTTCGGTGATCACCCAGTCGCCGATTTCAAACGGCCGATCGATTAACACGGTAAACGATCCGAAGAGGTTTGACACCGCGTCCTTCGACGCAAGCGCCAATGCCATCCCGCCCAGTCCAAGACCACCCAAGAGTCCTTTGATCGGAAGATTAAAGGTCTCTGCGCAAATCAACACGCCAAACAGCGTCGCCACGACCTTCAGTATTCTGGAAAGCAGCGGGACGAGCAAATCATCAAATTTGGACGTTGTCTTTTCGGCGCGACGAGAGAAAAACTCGCTCAGCACATCGATAAGGCGAAACAGAACCCAGATGGCGGCGAAGACGGTAAAGAAATTAAGCCCCAACAGCAAGTATTCCGTGACCCACGACGGCAATCCGATTCGCGTCGTGCCGTGGTACCAAACAAGTGCCTGCAACAGCAGGCCGACCGGCTTCCAAAGCTGGCGAACCGCCTCGTCTTTTTTGGCACTTCGCTCGATTTGAAACCAAGCCTGTGAAAGGTTGATCGCCAAGAAGCCGACAATGGCGTCCATCAAGAACCCCATCGCCACGACCGCAGCCAAGCAGATCCACATGTAGTCCGCAATCAAGAACCGCTTTTGGTGCAACGCTTCCGGAAACTGCTCAGCCAACCAAACCGATGTCGGCTTGGGCCCGGCATCCTCAGGCAGTGTTTCTTCCAACTGCGGCTTCCAATGTTCGTAGATCGTCTCGATATGCTGAACCGTGCCAGCATCGAATCTCCACGTTCCATCAGCGGCCTTTGAAATGACGATCAGGTCAAAGTCTGCCTTCTGTTCATCGGACAGGAACTCACCCGTTTCCACTTCGGTCGCGTAGTCCGACAGAATGCAATTGCCGTCGTACTCCGCTTCATCCGGAAGCTGCAACGCATCTAGTCCTACACCATCTAGAATCTGCTTCAGTTCATAAGCTCGTGTCTTCTTCGATTCGGGATCGACCAACGCGTTAAATTCCATGCACTTCGACGACTCTAACCACTCGCCTTCTTCCGCCGCACGTATGAACGAAGCGAGCGTCTTTTGCGGTGACGCGAGCATCAACTGCAGCGCAGGATCTAACTGAGACGCTGGCTCCTTCGTCTCAGTGGCTGCCGCAGCCGGCTGCACCGGCAATACCTCAGCGTCCTGCCCAAGTGCGGACAACGAGAAAAGGCTGAGACATACAGCGAGAACCAGGTACGTTTTCATTGCGATGAACTGGGAAACAGTGAGGCGACATCCAAACAACGATCATTCGCGAGGAGCGAGCCACAAGCAGCCCCCCAACGAAGAGTCGCGAGTTTCCCAGATGCTATCGGCGCTGTGAATAGATATCTTCCGGGCCAGCAAGCGTTGCATGCGTCCGCGAGAGTCGAGCATTCAGCTTACGAACACTTCAATATCAGACAACGAGGAGATATATCAGTCGCAGGGCTTTAGCTAATGACACTCGCTTTACATGAGACTTAGAGGGCCATTGCTGGCTTTCCAGCAGGGCTCCGCCACATCTCTTGACGACTTCTGCTTCGGAGGAAAGAAGAACCTGGAACGTCGGCTTTCGCGATACAAGCTCGAACCAATGGTGAAGCTTTTCGGCAGCGACGCCTATCGATTTGTTGCCTTCGCCCAAAAGACGTGTTGTCGGTCTGCTCGCCGACGCGCGTCTTCTAAGATGACTTCTAGACTTGGGATGTAGTCGCCTCGGAGTTTCTTGCCGTCGATGGAGATTTGAATACGCTTGCTGAAATCGACGATTTCCGGTGAAAGCCAAACCGTTGTGCGAGCGGCTCCTGACTTCACTCGAATCGTATTCGTACTTCCAATGGACGCTTCGATATTTGCCGCATTAGGCTTGTCCACTGGCCAAGCGTATTCCGAAACCATCGTCTTGGCCGGCAGGCCAGTGAACTCAGCAAACCAGAAAAAGTAGTCCGACGGCCGCATCGAGCTCACTTCGATTTTTTTAGGAGTAGGACGACGCTGTTGCAACTCCATCCATTCGAAGATCGTCTGGATCTCTTCATAAAAGTGCTCGTTACCCCGTCCCTGATACTGCACGATGACCGGGTCGTATCCTGGTCGCATGTAGCGATTGATGTGAATTGAGTTTTCGTGCCACTTGTCTCCGTCCAGTTCGCCAAACACCTGGTACATCGGGAAGTACTTAGCATTGTCAGCATAAAAGGTCACGTAGCCAGGAGCGGATGGACCATAGTCACCCCGTGCCCCGATCAAAATCATGCCTGCCCACAAGTCTGGGTGAGCCAATGCCATGTCCCAAGCAGCGTCGCCTCCCGTCGCATGCCCAGAGATGAAGACACGGTCGGTGTCGATTGAAAATCGCCGAGTCGCGTCGCGAAGCGACTTGAGCACTACGTCGTGTTCGCGAGTCGAATACAAGTAGCGACGTTGTTTGGGTTCCGTCCACTTCGGAGCGATCACAATATATCCGTGCCGAGTTGCTTGCCCGATACGACGCCTCTTTTGTTCGTCGTAGTCTCCGGCCCACCACGTGAGCTGATCGGCAGAATTACCACCTGTCGCATGCAAGGACAATACGACAGGGTAACGAACATAAGGATCATATTCCGGTGGAAGTTGCACGGTATAGTTCACCGGAAAGTCTGGATGACTTCCCGGCACCGCGACCTCAAACATGCCTTCAACTTCCGTAGGTTGCGGCATGTCCATTGGCGGCTTCATGTTCAACAAGAGTTTGGTGACGTACTCGGGCGTGCCGCCCTCCCTGTCTTTGATGCGTGAGATCAATTCTTCGCGAACTGCACGTTTGTCAGGCCCCATTGCTCGCAGGTACTCGCGAACCAAGTTGCGAACCTCAAGCAAGCTGGCTGCCACGTTCAGGTTGCGGATGACTTCTCCCTGCCCAAGCAGCCAACCGCTAATCCCGATCGCTAACTTTTCTTCGTCCTGTAATCCGGCGCCGTCAACGAGATTGAGAAAGTCCGCCATGCGCGGCAGATTGTTGTAGTTCAAGTCCGCTTTTATCTCGTCGAACAACAAGGAGATCATCTTCAGCCGCGGTGCTTCGCCTTTGCTGGTTTTCACCAAAGGCTCGAGCGATTCCAGTACTCGTTTCTTCTGCCCAGTCGACTTTTCGTAGCCCGCCAACATCTCACTGGCTTGAATAAGGCTCTCCGTTCCTGCCGCAGTATTGTCGAGGCCACTCAACAAAAACTGAGCCTGCTTGTGTTGGCCCCCACGACGCAAGCGAGCGATTTCTTGCAAGATCAGATCGATGTATTGCTGAACATATGCCTGCAGCAATCGCTCGTGATTCTCCTTATCCAGATCCGGAAAATCCTTAATGATCGTCTTCAACTCGGCGGCAGCTTCGGAATAGCGGGCCGACAGAGACAAGAGTCGTACCAATTCCAATCGCGTCTCGGCCGCATCTTTTCCCTGTCGCGCTGCTGCATTCAGAATGACCTTTTTTAGTTGGTCAGCAGGTATAGAACTTGTCTTGATCCGCATGTCCCAAATAAAGTTCGGACATTGCAGCTTGGTATACCG
>CAYQMZ010000668.1:0-4761 GCA_964418725.1 uncultured Pirellulaceae bacterium | reverse complement strand
CAGCTTGCCCGCGAATCAGAACTTCGAAGCGATCCACATCTTCGATGCAGACGGCGGTGGCGACGACACGATCAACGGTGACTCCGGCGACGACTTTATTGTCGGCGGCCAAGCCAACGATACGATCTTCGGTGATACCGGCGAAGACGACATCACAGGTGGACACAACGTTCGCTTCGGCGATGATGCTGATGACTACATCGAGGGTGGCGACCACGCGGATGTGATTCTTGGCGACAACGGCGTGATTGAACGCACGTTGCTCGCGGGCGAAGTTGATCAGTGGGAACGCTATCCCGCTCCGTTCCCCGACGTGATTCGTACCGTGACTCGCTACGACGATATCGACCTAATAGAGGGCGATGATACGATCATCGGCGACAATGCGTCGGACGTTCCTGGTGACGTGGGCGGCGATGACATCATTCACGGGCAGCGTGGCGATGATACGTTGGCTGGCCGAGGTGGTGATGACGAGATCCTGGGTGAACTTGGCAACGACACGATTACTGGCGGCGACGGACACGACACGATCCTTGCTGATGTTGGCATCATCGATCGTGAGTTCATCGATGCGAACACTCCGCGGATCGATCGCAACGGGAAGTGGCACCGTGACATCGTCTTGGAAGAAGTGGGTGAGTTGGCGAGCGTTCTGGACATCGACCAGACTCCATTGCGAGCGAATCAAGCGGATCTGGCCGATCAGTTGCTCACCACCGATCTGCTAGTGCTGTCTGGTGGCTTCGACGGGGACGCAAAGTCGTTGAATGCTGACAACGGCGCCTGGGATACCGACGTGCTGCTGATCGATCTGTATGACTCGAATGATGACGTTGTGGATGGCGGAGCGGGCGAAGACTACATCTTCGGCCAGCGCGGCGACGACCAACTGAATGGTGGTGACGACGACGATCATATCTTTGGCGACAACGCGTCCAACTATGTGCCGCAATACACGGATCTGCCCAAAATCGTTCACACCTATCGTCTGATTGGAGATTCGCGAGATGGCATTGTGATTGATGAGGCGGGGTCGGTATTTGTCACCCCGTACGTGCAACGACCTGAAGAGATCGACCTGAACAACCCGTATCGATTGCCGGATATCCACAGCACCGTCATTGGTCCGCGGGCTGCTGAATTGACGAGCACTCGGTCTGGGGCTGGTGCATTGAATCGAACGGACGGGACCACGACGCTGCCAATCGCCGCGGTAATCTCGGATGTCGTACACCATACAGACATATTGCCCGGCAACGACACGATTGGCGGCGACGGGGGCGATGACTTTATCGTTGCGGACTGGGCCTATGTTTCCTCGCCGCTGCTGACTGGATTCCAAGCTGTCGATGATTCTGCGGAAGCCGCTCACTTGGCCTTCGCAAGAGCGATTCACACGCTCGGAACGCTGAGCTCCGACTTCGCAACGCTCAATGGCACGTCAGTGACCATTCCCCAGCAAGTCGAGATTGGGCAAGACACGATTGATGGCGGCACGGGGGACGACAAACTGATCGGCGATGAAGGCTTGATCGTTGTCGACTTTGTATTGGGGCTGCCTGCCGACGAGCCAAGGTATGTTGAAGCTGCAGCCGAGTTGCAGGACTACTTTGCAGATTTGGCTCACATTGCATCCGACTTTGAATACGTGGCTTTCACAGCTCATCATGAGTTGCTGACCGAATTGGCCGATGCGAACGTGACCGCGAATCCAGATGCTCATGATCTGTTGATTGGCAACGATACGTTCGTTGGCGGCGAAGGCGCTGATCACATCACCGGCGACCATGCCGTGATTCTGACTCCGATCGTCGACGGGCAACGGTTCGATCTGATCGTCCTGGAAACGGCTCCGCTTGATTCGGCAGAACAAGCTGCTGCCATTCAGTCACTAACGGAGAACTTGGAATCACATGCGGCTGACCTCGCGGCGCACATTGCAGCGAATCACGCGACGGGGCTTTCACTAACCGCAGCTCAACAAGCGAATCTGCCTCCTGATTATGAATTCGACGTCACGATCGGTAACGACGCGATCGAGACGAACGGCGGCGATGATCTGGTCGTTGGCGATTTTGGGGCGTATTCGTTCCCAATTCTTCTGACCACGCCACAGACGCTCATCGAGCAAGTTGACGTGGAGTTGAATGTGAAGATTCTGGCAGCTGATTCGGCGCGATGGCTAGAGCGTCGACATCATGAGTTCGACTTCGAAGAATTGGCATTGGGTTACACGCACGACATCTATTCCGAGCGTGCCGGGGCAGCTAGTGAAGCAACGATGGTGGCTGGTATCGATACGATTCAGTCGGGCGACGGAGCTGACTTTGTCTTGGGTGACGCCGTGTCTGTTTCGACGTCGATGTTGTTCCTGTCGCCGGATACCCGTTTTGCGGAACGCGATCCAGAGTTCAAGGTGCAGTTCCTCAATCGACGAAACTTTGAGCTGACGGATCACTTCACCAGAATTGGAAACGGTTCGCAGTACAGCACGGACTTGGTTGAAGGCGGTACTGGCGACGATACGCTGTTTGGGCAGTTGTTCAACGATGTTTTGCACGGTGAGGACGGCGACGATATCGTCCATGGCGGAACCGGCTTTAATGAGGCGACCGGCGGTTCGGGCGTCAATGACGTTCGCCCGGGAAGTAATGACCGGCCGGCTGACCTGCTGCTGGATCTGTTGGAGGATTACCAATTCGATACCTTGTCGCCGACCACGTTAAAACTGATCGATGACATTGGAAGCGTGCCGGAAGTGACCAACAGCCAATTGCAATTCAGGATCCAAGCTGGAAACTTTATTGCGGATCAAGAGAACTAGCCCACATCATGGGGCAAGAAAGGGGAAGGGCCGTCGGAAAACCGACGGCCCCTTGGGGATAAAGCCTCGAGAGAGAAGCTTTACTGAGAATGAAGTTGGCCGTGGCTATGCAGCCTGACGCTGCTGCTTGTTGCGATAGCCGTAAACTGTGCCGAGCAATCCAAGGATACCCCAGACGGCGATCGTCGTTGGCTCTGGTACTGCGTTAGCGTCGCCTGCAGTGATTGTTACCGTCGCGATTCCGTTGGGATACAAGTCACCATTGTTGAAATCGAATTGCGGCTGCGAGCCTTCGATGAAGTTGAGGGCGTCGAGCGGCAAGCTACCGACAACGTTGGTGATTGGAAGTCCCAGTGATCCTGCTGGAGAATCCGGTCCCGACTGGCCACCAGCCAATCCGAACAGTCCGTTAGCGGCCGACGTGACGTACGATTCAGCTTCTGTGCCTGCGTCGTTCACGGGCGAAGCATTGAAGCCGCCAATGTTGAAGCTCACAGAGCCTTCACCGTCGTACAGCGACATCAAATCGATGCCCAACGGATTGCCATTGGCCAGGAAGAAGTCATTCGTTGGTAGAACCATACCCGCGTACGAGAAGTAGCGGTTTGATCCGTCCGTCGCGATTGAAAAACTGCGACTCGCTGATTGACCAGCTTGAATCGGTGGAGGTCCTGTTTCGCTGCCAATGCTGCCATCGACACGCTGCGAACCGGGCTGTGACGAGAGTACTCGGGCGCTAACCGCGGAACCCGATGAATTATCGATGTAGGTATAGCCGCCTTGGAAGTCTGCTGAAATCACGGCGTTGTTGCCGTCCTCAGCCAATGCCTCTAGTCCTTGTTGGCTGGTGAGTCCGCCGTTGTAGCTGTCAAAACTTCCGTCATGGAAACCGACCCAAAGGGGCGTAATCGCGACGCCGTTTGCCGGTCCGTTGTTGGTAACGGTGACGCGGACGTTAACGCTGGCGAGCGCGGACGTCCCAAGGAAGCAAGTAAGCAAGGCACCTGTTAGAAGGTACTGCCTCGTGTTCATGATGTAACTCTCCGGGGTTAAGTTGTTCAGGCCCGGTAGTCGTTGCGAAATCGTCAAACTTACATTGTTTTCGCCAAATGTATGACTTCACGGTTCCGGTGTAACGCCGCATACCGAAGCGACGTTGCAGAAGCTTCGAAAGAACAACTGTCGTGCGCAGTGCGGCCAAGTTACGATGAGTTGTCGTTGCTTTCCATTCAAAGCGGTTTTACACAATGTCGTGTCGGCAAATACTGATTGATCGTGGCTTGTATTGCTGTTCCCTTGCCTCCTGCCGAGCGGCATCGGTCGCCTTGTTGTGTGCTTTTGCAGTCCTGAGTTTGGGATGTTCGAATGCGGAACCAGCGAAGCCCACGACTCAAGGCGTGAAAGAAAATGGAGCGTCGTCAGTTGCCGCCCAGGTCACGGAGAGCCAACCGCCAAATCAAGATCCGACAAGCGTTGCTTTGCCAAGCCAACAGAGTTCGGAAGGAGTGAAATCGGCTGGCAACCAACCGAGTTCGGCGGCAAGTGAACAACCTACGACACGGCAAACTAAGCAAGCCAGTTCGCGGCCCAAAGTCGCACGCAACCGCTGGCCGGACCGGAATACTGCTGCGGCACTGCCCCCAAGTCGCCGCAGGAAGAAACTGTCTGCAACGTCGAATGAATCGCCTAAGGGCCCGCCCGGAAGCTCGGCTACGACGGCTAAATCCACTTCAACAACCGCCGGCGTATCGAAACAACCGAGGCTTGCATTTACGGAGCACCCGTCATGGGCACCGGAAACAGCGACGCGGACAACCTTCTGGTGGGATGAACTGCCGCAGTCTCTGCGAGCTCAACATGTGCAAGACGACGCGCCGATCAGCAACATTTTGAAGTCTGACTATGTGGGGGCGGAGAAGTGCAAGTCGTGTCAC
>CAYQMZ010000667.1:0-4762 GCA_964418725.1 uncultured Pirellulaceae bacterium | reverse complement strand
CCGCGGAGGGCAGCTACGTGAATCAGCTGCCTGTGCCGGAGGACATCGACATGGCCATCATCCAAGCCACTCAAGACTTTATCGTAGCAGAGTCATTGACGCGGCTGGACAACGAATCGGATCGCATCGTGGTTCCTGGTCTGCACAGTGCAATGCTGTTTCGGCGCGATGTTGCAGAGCAGTCACTGCACTTTCTTGAGCACGGTCGATTCCGCCACTCTGCGAACTGACACTTGGCTCGTGTGTGACTATGTAGCCGCGTGACTATCAACATGAATCTGTGTGATTGTTCGTTGCTGTGACACCGTCGAGCTGTTCTAGACGCCAGAATCTTCCGACTGAACGTACGGTGAAACGATACGTTCTCCTACCGACAAGCCGTCGTGTATCTGCATTACCTTCTCGTTGGATCTGCCGAGCGTGACGAGAACTCGTTCGACTCGTCCATTGCGTTCGACTAAGCAGTACGCGTCGTCGTTCTCGTAGCCAATCGACTCCAGTGGCACGACGACCGCATCAACGACCGGATTCAAGTGGATCTCAACAATCGCGGTCATGCCTGGTTTCAGTTGGCGATCCGGAATCGGATCATCGATGATCACCATCGTCTTGTAGATTTTGGTGTCTGATTCCTGCCACTTCTGCCGGTCGGGCATAGATTCGACCGTCTCAATGTGACCAGAGAACTCAAGCGTTGGATCAGCTTCAAGGCGTACGGTGGCTCGCAAGTTTGGTTCAACCCAAGCACGAACTGTTTCGTGGACGCCCGTTTCAACTTGCATGCGAGTTAGATCGGGAAGATACAGGATCGTTTGTCCTTCCCAAACGGTTGCACCCAGTTCGATTTTGGATTGACGGTAGTGCCGGGGTTGGGCGTAGGCGACCATGCCATCTTGCGGAGCCAGAATCGTGCAATGATCCAGGTGCCATTGGTATCGAGCCAATCTCTGTTCGGCTTTTTTCAGCACGTTGTTGGCCCGATCCAATTCGGTCTTGGCAGCAGAAAGGGCTGCGCTGTTGTTCAGTTGGACCTGGGTCAGGGTACGTTCCGCCGTGTTGACTGCACCCTCGAGCGTCAGCAGCTGCATCTTCTTTTCGAAGACGTTCATTTTCTGCACTGAGGCAATTTGTGTTTGCAAGCGATTCGTCTTGGCTGCGACCTCGGATTGGGCCTGCAAGTAATCCAGTCGAACTCGTTCCAGTTCGTTCTTGCCGACATAGCCGTATTGGAACAGTTTCTCGAGACCATCCAGATCATTTTCGCTGAGCTGGAGACTGGCCTTTGCGGCGAGGATCTCGTTTTCCGTGTCGTCAATCAGGCGATTGATCTCGTCGACGGCCAAGCGGTGCGTTCCCTTGTCCGGGTCCTTGAACATCTCTAGTTCAAGTTTCGCGAGTCGCAGATTCAGCTCAGCCGCTGCCGCTAACGTGGCGTTTTTGGATATCTGGTTTTGATACTGAACTTCCGCCGAGATTTGCGAGGCTCGTTCCTTGTCCGTCTTTAGGATTTGTTCATCTACTCGCTCGATGTGCGTGCCGGTGTCCAGCGACACCAACAGGTCGCCTTCCTTGACCTCCTGGCCATTCGGAACAATTTCCAAAATTGCGTTGCCAATGATCCCGTCACCGCGGATATCTTCGACCAGCGATGCAACCTTAACGTTTGACTGACTCTCAAGCCGACCGCGTTCTATTAGGCTTATGTCCAGCGTCTGTTTGGTAACTTCGACAAACGACAGTTCCTTTTTTTGCAAACGCCACTTTCTCATTACCGACGGTGAAGCTAACAGCACGCAGGCAGTTAGGCCGCAGATGGCAAAGGTCAGTAACCAGCGGAATTTTGGCGTTTGGAATATGCTGCGATCAGGGTCGGCCATAGTGATCGGTGGGGTAGGGGAGGGGGCCGTGGGTGGGCTGAGACTCACATTCGTAAACCTCAGGAAACGCAGAGCGAATGGCATCGTTTCGCTGCACGTAAGTGACCGCGGACGCCGGCATGATGTGTCCGACCGCGATCGTTATTCTCGGAAATGCCCGTGAAGGCAGGTTTACCGTCTAGTGATTGTGATGGGCGTGGTCCGTGAACAGCATATGCTTCGGATCTCCTTTGGCGAACACATAAGCCACAAGATCGAGGATTTCTTCACGGGACAGTTTGTCGAGCAGTCCCTTCGGCATCATCGAAACGGTCGATTTTACGCGTTCTTCGATTTCGTCCTTTGGTAACACGGTTGCCGAGTCTTTCGCCAGAGGATCGATAACGACTTTGACGACGTTGTCGTCTTCCTCGGTAATCATGCCAGTGATTGTGCGGCCATCGTCCATCACAAATGTGTAGGATTGAAACTTGTCTTCAATGTCTTTGGATGGTTCCAGGATCGCATTCAGGATGTACTCGACGTTGTGTTTCTTGTCGCTCAACGCCGCAAGATCAGGTCCGAAGACTCGGCCTTCGTTTTGCAACTTGTGGCAACCTGAGCAGCTTGCAGCCTTGAACAACGCCTTGCCGACGGAATGGGAACGCCCCATTGGCATTTTCGGGCGTATGTCGACGACCAAATCATCAAAGTTCCACTCTCGCCCCCGCGAACTCGATTTCAGCAACTCGTCCTTTACCGGAAGCGGGTTGTTCGCGAGATACGTATCCGGGTTCAGTTGGTATTGCTCTAGGTCTTTGACGACGTAGAGAGAACCGTACATGCGACGCCAGTGACCAGGGTAAGTACAAACGTACGGTACACTCCGGGCGTATCTGGAACGTCGAACGCGATGGACTGATTCTGACCGGGTTGCAGCAACTTGCTTGCGACCAGGATTCTGTCGGAGCGTGGGATGTAGTTTCTTTCGACCGCGTCTGGATCTCTGCCGGTTGATTCGGCCAATTCTCCGACTTCTTTCAACGCACCGGGTTGCGTGATTGCAAAGTTGTGCGGCATCGCGTCGGTGTTGGAAAAGCGAAACTCTACGGGCTTGCCGGCTTGAACGACGATCAACTCCTTGTCGTAAATCATGCGCGTCGGAACGGTACCGATAGCGATGACTCGAACATCCAGGTTCTGCAGGCGGTCTTCAACGGCCTTGGCTAGGTTAGGCGGTAGCTCTTTGGAAAGCGACTTCGCGAGCGCGATGGCATCCATTGCCGAGTTACCCGTCCGCAGTCGAGCGGGCATTTCGCTGAGGTAGCCTACCAAGTTGTCGACGAGTGGACGGATGGCAGGTTTCGACCAGTTCGATTGATCGATTTCCCGTAGCGCCTTGATTGCTGCTGGGCGGCTCTTTCCTTTTGCCACAAGATTTGCCAGCGACGTGAACTTCCGTTGCTCGTTGCCTGGAATGGAGGCCAATGCGCGGATGGCAACGTCGTGCAGGGATTCGCCGCCGCTTACTGATAATCGCTTGGACGGAACCTTTTGCCAGTCGAAACCAGGTCCTTTCCATCCCGTCGACAATCCACTGCCGCCGGTCTTGTTCGCATAGGTGACGACATAATGATGTGCGCCCGGATTGAGGCGAATCTTCTTGCTTCGCTTCTCAACCATTCCATGATCACCGTCGTTGTTAATGATCTCCTTCCCGTTCAAATACACTCGAGAACCGTCGTCCGATTCGCTGCGGAATTCGTAGCGACCAGCCTCCGTTACTTGGAGCATTCCAGAGAATCGCAACGCGTACGCCTCGTTCCTTTTGCGTTGCGGAATGTCTTTGGAGACGTCCGGGACGATGCCTACGACTGCGGGTTCTAGTTTGTCGAGTGCGGCCATTGACACGTTGCCAGGATGTCGGTCGAAGAACTCGACTTGAATCCCTTGTTGTGACATGCCAGCGGCGGACTCAGCCTTAAGATGGGCGGGGAGTTCAGAGATGAGCGGCTCGACTTTGTCGTAAAGCTGAGCTCTTGCAGAGGAAGTCACGGTAGGAACAGCGTCCAAAAAGTCTCGTAGATTCGATTTGTTCTTGGAGGCTGCGAGAAATGCATCGCCGGGACCTGCAGCCGCAACCCAGGCTGCGTAGCCCAGTTGCTTGATTTCCGAAGTCTTTCCCGCAACAGCGAGTTGCTCAATTTCCCGACGAACCTTCGACAAGTCGGCGGGAGATTGTGCGGCCAGCACAGAACTCAGTCCAACGATATTTCCGTCGGTTTCCTGGGCGGATTTGATGAGGTTCATCAGCAACTGCATACGAGGCAGCTTGGACATTTTCGCCAAACCCTCGAATGCATCGTTCGTCTGCTTTGGAGACGCTTCCTTACGAGCCAGGATAGCTTGGTATATCTGCTGTGTTGGTTCGAGTTTCACCAGGTCGTCGACGCTTGCGTTTTGCAGTACATAAGCGTTTGCCGCGTCCGACAGTTTCTTGCCCGACTTGATGGTGTCCGCAACTACGGCGTCGACATCGATGTTTTTCTTGGCGTAGGCCAGCACATCGTTCAGTTCCGGGTCGGTGGCCCGAGTAGCAACTTCGAAGACGACTTCTGCGGCTGCGGCGCCCTTGAATTCAACAGCGGCTTTGGCGGCCTCGGCTCGCACCAAAGCTGAATCGTCGCGTGCTGCGGTCAACAGTGTTTCTTCCCAGCCGTCTACCTTGCCGGCCCAGTGCCCTAGCGTGCGGACTGCTCCAGCACGAACTCGCGGCTCTTTCGCAGCAAAGGTCTTCTTCACAAGATCGATGTGGGGAACGCGATGTTCTTCCAAGACCCATAGGGACTCGAGCAACGCCTGCGCTTCGTCGTGGTCTGCATCGTCGTTGGCGGGGTTCAGCCCGT
>CAYQMZ010000666.1:0-4762 GCA_964418725.1 uncultured Pirellulaceae bacterium | reverse complement strand
CTGCTCACCAACGAAGTCAGCGGACGACGCTTGGGCCTCGCAAGGTGGATTGCCAGCGACCAAAACCCACTGACTGCTCGCTCCATCGTCAACCGCGTCTGGCAATACCATTTTGGGCAAGGCATCGCACGCAACCCGAACAACTTTGGAGCCAAAGGTGCCAAGCCAACGCACCCACGGCTGCTAGATTATCTCACCGCGGACTTCATTGAGCACGGCTGGAAGATCAAGCGACTTCACCGTTTACTGATGTTGTCTTCGACATATCAGCAAGCAGCTCAGCATCCTGCAGCCGAGGACCTGGCCAACAAAGACCCTAACAACGAGCTGTGGGCATTCTTTCCGCAGCGGCGTCTAACCGCCGAAGAGTTGCGTGACGCGATGCTACTTGCCACCGACGAGCTGAATACGGAAGTTGGTGGGCTGCCCGTGAATCCTGAGATCAATATGGAAGTCGCATTAGCACCGCGCATGATCCAGTTCTCTCTAGCACCGGCATACCAACCATCCAAAACACCTGAAGAACGAAATCGACGGACGATCTATGCGTACCGTGTTCGCGGACAGGCCGATCCGTTCCTAGAGTTGTTCAACCAACCGAATCCCAACGAATCATGCGAACTGCGCGATGCAGCGGCCGTGACGCCACAGGCTTTCTCGCTGTTCAATAGCGATCTGATGACGGATCGATCGATTGCCATGGCGTTGCGACTTCGCAAGGATTCGACATCGCTGAAAGAGCAAATCGAAGCGGCCTATCGTCACATTCTTGGCCGCGAGGTGACCGAACCGGAACGACAACGACTGACCAAGTATGTCCGCGAGATGGAAGCGTACCACGACTCGGTCGATCCGCTTCCAACGGCTTACCCAGCCAAGATTACTCGCTCCTTAGTGGAGGAGTTTTCGGGTAAGCCTTTTGAGTATCAAGAGATTTTGCCCGTCTTCGAAGACTATCAGGCAGACTCCAAAGCAGCCGATGTTCCCTCACAAACCAGAGCTTTGGCGGATGCATGCCTGCTTCTGTTTAACACCAACGAATTCATGTACGTGAACTAACACCTCACGCTTGTCGGTCGCAACTACCCGCCAGCGACGACACGCAATGCAATGACTCGAACACCTAAAACGAGCGAAACCAATATGACTGATCGAATCTGCTCTCGTCCACCTTCGTCACCAGCATCCCGCCGTTCTTTCCTGTATGGACTCGGGGCCTCGCTAGGCTCATTAGCATTCACGGATTTGCTGACTGCCGAACAGGCTCCGGTAGCCACCGGGCCACTTGCGCCGAAGAAATCGATGCTGCCCGCCAAAGCAAAGAATGTCATCATGCTTTTCATGGAAGGTGGACCAGGGCAAATGGACACCTTCGATCCAAAGCCTGCCTTGACCAAGTTGCACAAGAAGGAATCGAAGAGCACGATCGGTCAAGAGAAAGGATTCAAATTCTACGTCGGCAGTCCCTTTGGGTTCCGCAAAGCGGGCGATGCAGGAATCGACATGTGCGACCAATGGGAACACCTGTCCGATCCGTATATCGCCAATGAGCTGTGCAATTTCCGCGGTTGTCAGGCAGAGTCATTGAATCACCCGGAAGCCTTGTTCCACATGAACACGGGCAGCCGATTAGGTGGCGACCCCGCCTTAGGTGCGTGGACAACGTACGGACTGGGTACGGAAAACCAAAACCTACCAGGCTACGTGGTAATGACCGAATTGGCGGCTCCTCAAGGCGGTCCCACTAACTGGAGCAGCGGTTTCTTGCCCGCACACTACCAAGGAACTCGACTTCGACCAGAGGGATCACCGCTGCTTGACCTAGCATCACAGAATTTCAAATCACGAGAGCACCAACGCAGGGCGCTCGACGAATTGGCGTTTCTAAATCAGCAGCACTTGAATGCGTCTGGCGGCAACCAGGAATTGGCCGCTCGTATGGAAAGCTATGAACTGGCCTTCCGCATGCAAATGGAAGTCCCCAACGTCATCGATCTGGCACGCGAAACTGAGAACACCAAGGAGATGTACGGAATCGGTACGAAAGAGACGGACATGTTCGGTCGGCAATGTTTGATGGCACGACGGCTTGTGGAAAGTGGCGTCCGATTTGTGCAGATTTTCAGCGGCGGATGGGATAGCCATGACTACTTAGAACGCGGACATTCATCGCGTATCAAGAGCGTCGACAAACCCATGGCAGCACTACTTCGCGATCTCAAGCAACGCGGGATGCTGGAAGACACATTGGTCATATGGACGGGCGAATTTGGTCGCACGCCCGACAACAACAAACGCGGTGGTGTCTACTCGCTTGGTCGAGGTCACAATAACCAGGCAATGACAATGTTGTTGGCTGGCGGCGGTGTCAAACCCGGCGTTGTTGGAGCCACCGATGAATTCGGTGCACAGGCTGTCGAATGCGTGCACCCCATTCGCGACTTGCACGTCACCCTGTTGCATCTGCTCGGCTTGGATGACAACAAGTTGACGTATTTCCATGGCGGTCGCTACAAGCAACTCAGCCAATTCGGCGGCGAAGTGATCCAAGAAATGGTCGCTTGACGATCAATTTCGTCCACGTCGCATTGATCAGGTCGCTCATCGATGCATGATACAGCGGCCCGCGCACAATCCTCCTAGATACCTCGCTATAATCGCGGGCAAATGGGAGGATTATCCGTGCGAACAATGTCCGTTTTACTGCTGACGATTCTTAGCCTCGCCACTGTTTCGGCGAACGAAATCAAACGCGCATCGGACGCTCCACAGCCGATGAGTCCAGAAGAGAGCAAGGCGCAAATGCGTTTGCCTCCAGGGTTTCGCATCGAGCTTGTCGCGAGCGAGCCAGTGATTCAGGAACCCTCCTGCATTGCCTTCGATGATCAAGGCAGGATCTTTGTCACGGAACTGCACGGCTACAACGTCGAAGGTGAGATCGATGTCGCCGAACTCAACAAGACCGGCAAACTGGATACCGAAGTCCGCCGTCTTCGCTGGGAGTTCATGGGAGGTAAGGTTGCGGAGGCGGCCAAACAGCGACAGTACGGAAAAGTCAAACTTCTAAAGGACCACGATGGCGACGGACACATGGACGAGGCCATTGTCTGGGCCAATGACCTGCCGTCGGCCTACGGCGTCGTTCCCGCACGCGACGGAATTATCGTGGTCGCCGCGCCGGACATTGTGTTTTTGGCAGATCGAGATGGCGACGACAAGCCAGAGATCCGCGAGACGTTGTTCACGGGTTTCAAGAAACGCGAGATGGAACGTGGCATCAACAATCCACGTTGGGGCCTGGACAACTGGATCTATGTTGGAGCCGGCGGACATGGTGGGAGCATCACAGGGCCGCACCTGAAGGCGCCCGTGGACCTGCATCATTCGGACTTTCGCATCAAAGCCGACGGTAGTGCCATCGAACCAGTCACAGGCCGCGTCGGGACATTCGGTCTTGCCCTAAACGATGCAGGAGATCGATTTCCCTGCAGCGGCGGACAACCTGCCATCTATGCGTTGCCGATGCCCTACAACCCACTGACTCGGAATCCGTATGTAGCCATGCCGTCGACGAACCACAGCGCGGCCAACTACGGAAGAGGGTTTCGAATTAGCGAACCACATCCCTGGCGAACGCGCAGACGAAGCGACCCGGCATGGATCAAGTTTTACGGCAACCGCGAAACTGACAGCGACTACTTCACGGGTGGCTGTGGTGGCGAGATCTATACCGCCAACTTGTTCCCTGCCGAATACCATGGCAATTTCTTCTACTGCGAACCGTCACTTAACATCATTCATCGCTGCGTTCTTTCGCGAGACGGCGCCGGCTATAAGGCAAAGCGGGCACCAGGAGAAGAAGAGTCCGAATTCCTTGCATCGCAGGACCAGTGGTTTCGTCCCATGAACCTACGCGTTGGACCTGATGGCGCACTCTACATCATCGACATGTATCGTGAAATCATCGAAGACTACTCGGCGATTCCGCGGTTTCTGCAACAACAATACGGTTTGGACAAAGGTCGCGACAAGGGCCGCATCTGGCGACTGCTTCCCAACGAGGCGACACATCAAATGTCTCAGAAGCTTGCGGCCAACATCAAATCCAGACTTGCTGGCCTCTTTGATGCGAACATGAAGAATCGACTGACTGCTCAGCGTTCGATCGTCAATTTCGCGACTACGAATCCGAATTCGTTATCCGAATTGACCGTCAAGCTTGCAAACATACTGACTGCAACGAAGTCCGACCCAGACGATTCCGCCGCAAACGCCAGGCTGCATGCCCTACAAACCCTGGCCGCCATTGGCACCCTGAATGCTGAGCACCTGCTAGTTGCGTTGGAAGATGACGACTACCGTGTTCGCGTCCATGCCTTGCGATTGGCTGGCGATGAACATCTCAATGAATCGGTCGTGGCCAAGATTCAGAAGATGGCCCGCGCCGAATTCCTTGACGACCCAGCGGTCAGGCTGCAGTTGGCGCTCACACTGGGTGAACTTCCCAATCCGGCGAGCGGTCTGGCAAGTCTCGCTGTTCACCACGGCGACCAGCGTTGGATGATCCAAGCGATCGCCAGCTCAGCAAGCCAGTGTGCGAGCGAGCTGTTGCTGACTTTGGTCAGAACCGATCCGTTCCCGCAAAAGGCAGTTCCGCTACTGGAGCCTTTGGCAATCACGATCGGAGCCAAACGAGACATCGCGGCACTTCAGGCACTGTTGGAGGAGTTGCCAACGGTCGATAGCCAGATTCGCGCAGGGT
>CAYQMZ010000665.1:0-4770 GCA_964418725.1 uncultured Pirellulaceae bacterium | reverse complement strand
AAGACGACCTGTTCGCATAGTGGCGAATAGGCTGTTGATAGAGACTTGGCCGGCAAGCCGCTCGGGATTGGCCATCAAGCCAAAACCCGATTGCCGGTCGACTCGGTCTTCGCCCCTGCGTTATGCCGCCTGCACCCGGACTTGATCTGTCTGGGCGAAGGTGCTTCGTCTTCAGACTTCTATGCTGAATCGGCGAACGCTGCGGCTAAGATCAGAAAGTCCGTCATGTCGACACGGCCGTCACCGGTAAAGTCGCCGGTCGTCCACGATTGAGTGTCTCGCTTTCCGAAGTTTCTTGCCACAACGAGAAAGTCTGCGAAGTCCACTCTGCCGTCGGCATTGCTGTCCCCGCCGAGACGGGCAGTGCGGTTGCTGGTGACAAATTCACGACCAGCGCCGATTTCTGCCGCTGATTCCTCGATCGTGGACTCGGCGCGAGCCGCTTGGATACTGCGAAGGTTCTTTGCCAAGTGCCCAGTGAGCGCGAGCTTACCAAATGTACTGCCGTTGCGGATCCGGACAGAGTTTACGTTCCACGCGGTATCCTGAATGAAGGCCAGCAACGCTTCGCCCGCTGCTTGGACATCGGGAACGAATTCTCCTAGTCGGATGCAGCCGTCGTAGACGAATCCATTCATGCCTTCAGGGCCCTGGGTGAAGACGTAGTTGCGATATTGATCGTCGCTGCCGTCGATATAGTTATGGAACCAGGGCGACTCCTGAATCCCAGGGGTGTCTTCCCAATCGGTACGCCCATTCCAAATTCGTTCAGTAAACGTCGCTCCCAAATGTTGGATGTCGTTTCGGTCGAAGACGACATCGTCGGCACCTAGTTGCGAGATCATCGTAGCGACGCGATTCTCGTGGTTTGTGTCCGGGGCGAGATTGAAATTGCCGCCAGGGAAGGTGTCGTGTTGGCTCCAAACGTAAGCACCGTCATTTTCGACGACCAATAGGTTCTTGAATTGTTCTCCGAGCGTAACGTGCACGCCATCGCAGCTAGAGTCCGCGCCCATGATGTGCGTCATGTTGTTACAGATCGTGATGATGTGCGTCGCTTTATCCGTCCAGTAGCCTCGATCGTAGAACTGTTCGAGCCAATCGCGCTGACCGCGTGCGTCCAACCATTTGAAGACAATTTGCTCGTCGATAAAGTCGGCCAGTTCATCACCGAATTGGATGATTTCAACGCGGTCTGCCAGGCTTTCGTCTTCAACGATCAGGCGAGCCAACCGACTCATCGCCGAACCATATTGAAAGTCGTAAAGCATATTCCCCCAGCGATTTGCCTGAGGCCTGCCGCCAGAAAGGGCTTCCCAGTCAAGAAACCCATCTCGCTCGTAGTGACCGTTTTCGATCACTCGTGCTGAATCCATCACACGTTGGGTGTACTCGATGGCACTTTCCAGAACCTCGATGTCGCCTGTTGCCTCGTACATGGACAAGACACCGTCGACCGCAAGCTGCAAGTTGTACAGGTTCCAACCGTTGCCGCCGGATCGGTCGGCCATCCCCAACAGGTTGCTGTGCGCCCCATTTATCACGCCGTCAAAATAGTTCTTATACGACTCGATGCGACTGTCGATATCGGCATCCGATAGATCATCGAATCCTTGTCCGTCCAGCATTCGTCGCGACTCCAAATGCTCTACCTTGCCTATCGTCTGTAGAGCCGGTGGCCGGCAAATTCGGCTGCGTTGTGTTTGCCGCTTACGAAACATGGGCGTTGAACTCCGCGGGGGATTTAGGAACCAACCGCATGAAAACTATGTCGGCCAGATTCTGTCTACGTGCTCAGGTTGCAAATAAAAATCGTCAATGGATTGCGACAAACAGGCTACCCAACGCAAGCTTGTTTTCTTCGGATGCGATACAGTGTGAGCTGATACATTCAGGGAGCGAGTAATGAAAGATCATCCAAGGCTGCGGCTACTTGGTTATCTCCTAATGGTGACGACACTTTCTGTTTCCGCAACTCGGGCGCAGATTGTGAACTGGAATACGGGGGAAGTCATTCCGGGCACGGAATCGATTGATCTTACGGTTGGGGCCAACCTGACCGACCGCAATTCGCCTGATCGCAACTTGCAGTACGCAGACTTTCAGGGCAGGTATCTGCCGGATACTCTTTTCGATTTAGTGATCTGAGTAACGCTCGGTTCGACAATGCCAACGTCAGTTCCTCGCAGTTTATTGGTTCGAATCTTATAGGCACCACCTGGCATGGAGCGAATATCCAAGGTGCGAACCTGCGCCGCGCAGTGGGAATGGGATTTACGGAAGCACAGTTCCGTTCAACGCAAAGCTTTCAGGACGGCAGGCTTCGCGGTGTAAATCTGTCCGAAAACGACTTGGACGGATGGGATTTTTCTTCGGCTGATTTGGAACTGGCAATCTTCTTCGAAGCATCATTGATAGGTGCCGACTTTTCTGCAGCGGATCTCGTCGATGCGCAGTTCTTTCGAGCGACATTGGACAACACGAACTTCGCAAATGCTAACCTCCGCAATGCTGACCTCCGAGCGAGCAGCTTTGCGAGTGCCAATTTCGACGATGCAGATATCGGCGGGGCAGACTTAGAGGCGACGACGCCTAACGGATTTTCCGCAGCACAACTCTACGCGACGGCGAGCTATAAGACGGGTGACTTAAGAAACGTTGAATTCGACCGAAATGTACTTGATGGATGGGACTTTCAGTCGCGTGACCTGAGCGGTGCTAGTTTCGCCGAGGCCAGTTTGGCAAATGCTGTGTTCGAAGGGGCGACGATTCATGATGCAAGTTTCGACGAGACGACTCAAAACGGTTTTACTCTGACGCAGCTACGGGCAACGGCCAGCTACAAGAATCGCCAGCTATCGGGAGTCAGTCTTGAAGAAAATGAGATGGCTGAATGGGATTTCGGTGGGCAAGACTTGAATAGAGCCAGCTTTCGGCAGTCGAATCTACAGAGTGCTAACTTCGAAAATGCAAACCTGCAGTCCGCGTCACTGATCGACGCGAACATGTCGCGTGCAAATCTGGTTGGAGCAAATCTACAGGGGACGCGTTTTTCTGACACACGCTCGGCTGCGAATGTGACGGATGCCGACTTCACGGCCAGTACCCTGAACAGTGCAGTGCTGAACCGTGTGGTTGGGTTCACGAAGGAACAGCTCTACTCGTCGGCTAGTTACCAGTCGAACACGTTGGGCAACATCAAGCTTGCGGAAGTCGACATCAGTGGTTGGGACTTGTCCGACCAGACGATGCAATCAGCGGAATTCGATCAGGCAAACGCAGTCGATGTCCACTTCGCTGGGGCGAACTTACAGGAAGCCTCATTTGCTGGAGCCGACCTGACGCGAGCCGATTTTTCAAACGCGAACTTAGAAGACGTCGAGTTCTCTGGTTTCAACGGGACAGCGACACTTGCTGACGCTGAGTTCACCGACGCGACCGTTGCTGGAGCTCGCTTCCGTGGAACCTACGCCCTCGGTATGACACATCAGCATTTGTATTCCACTGCCAGCTACAAAGATCAGAACCTTAACGGTATCGATCTGTCGAGAAATGATCTCACGGGCCTGAATCTGAACACGCAGGATCTGACGGGGGCCGAGTTCAACGAATCGAATGTTTCTGCAGTGACCTTCGAGGACGCGATTATTGCCGAAGCCACCTTCGATCGCATCACGGGACTATCCGCGGAACAAATCTATTCGACTGCCAGCTATAAGAATGGTCAGCTCAACGCAATTCGAATGACGGACAATGACCTCGAGGGGTGGAATTTTCGTGGGCAGAATTTGGAGAGCACTTCGTTCTTTCGCGCGAACTTGAAAAATGCAGATCTCGGCGATGCCGACCTGTCACGATCTCGTTTGCAAAACGCTGTGTTAACCGACGCGAACCTCGTGGGCGCGGATCTATCGAGAGCCAACCTAATTGGTGCAGAGTTGACTGGAGCCGACTTTGATGACGCACTGGTCTCGTTCACGACGCTCGATCGCGCGACATCCAACGGCTTTCAAGCCGAGCAGCTTTACAGTACGGCCAGCTACAAAGCGAAGAACCTACCCAATATCAGTCTGCGATCTAACGATCTCCGTGGATGGAATTTTCGCGAGCAGCGGCTGGGTAGTGCTGACTTTCTCGGTGCGCAGCTTACGGATGCGGACTTCGAAGATGCAACGATTCAGGGTGCGTCCTTTACCCGCACGACAGCGACTGGTTTTCGGAAAGAGCAGCTCTATTCGACGACCAGCTACAAAACGGGCAACTTGCAAGGAATCAAGCTGTTTGCCAATGACTTGCGAGGTTGGGATTTCGCAGCTCAGGATCTGTCTGAAGCCGACCTGCGTGCTGACCTCACGGGAGCTAACTTCGCAGGAACGAATCTGACCGATAGTGATATGAACGCCGCGGTCTTGGTCGACGCTGTTTTCGACAACGCCGTTGTCGCAGGGACACGTCTGGAACGTACTACCGCCGTTGGATTCGAACGGCAACAGCTGTACGCCACGCGCAGCTATCGAATCCGAGACCTCCGTGGAATCAGGCTATCAGAGAATGATCTGGCTGGCTGGAACTTCAGCGAACAGAATCTCACGGACGCGATCATCGTACAATCCGACCTCACTTCTGCAGACTTGAACCATGCAAATCTGAGCGGGGCAGATCTCCGTGGGGCGACGCTGACCGGTGCCAACTTGGGTTTCGCCGACATGCGTGGCGCGAGAACAACCACTGGTGACGATTTGGTCGCGGGGAATTTGCGCAACACAATTC
>CAYQMZ010000664.1:0-4781 GCA_964418725.1 uncultured Pirellulaceae bacterium | reverse complement strand
AGATCTATTGCGGCAGCATTACGAGCATCACCATGCGAAGTAGCAATCGCTAGGGACAGCGACTAGATCACCTTTCCCCTGAATTGCGTGCCTAGGTCTCGAGTTTTGGGAACGGCTCTCTGCGAAGTCGCATGCGGACACAAAGACTGGTATAAGTCTCTCAGGGCTTGTCCAATTTCCATGGTGTAAGTCCTTGTCCTCAGACGAATGGGTAGGGTTATGGTGGTTCGAGCAATCGTAAACGTTCTGGCTGTTGTTGTTGGGATTGCCCTCGGAATGGTGTTCATGATGGCCCTCCACATGGCGAGCACGTTGGTGTACCCGTTGCCCGATGGCGTGGACTTCATGAGTACGGACGCCGAAAATCAAACGAAGTTGAATGAGTGGTTCGCTTCACTTCCGGCAGGTGCGTTCCTCTTGGCGACTTTGTGCCACGGCCTTGGCTGCATGAGCGGCGCGATTTTGGCGACGCTAATCTCCGGACGCCGCTCACTGGTACCGGCAATTATTGTCGGAGTGTTTTTTATGGTTGGCGGAATCATGAATCTATCGGCGATTCCGCACCCGGCTTGGTTCCCAATCGTTGACTTGCCGGTCTACTTACTGGGCGCGATATTGGCGGGACGATGGCTGGTCCGGAAGGATGCAAATGACACGGTAGCGTCGGCGTAGCGTAGCCTAGTTTCGAACGCACTCCCCGATTCGGATATCTGAACTGGACTACGAATTTGACAGGCCCCTTGCCGTCGAAGTCACTTCGAAGTGTCTCCTTGTCTCCTGCGTTGCGACCGAATTCGACGTCGAAATGCCAGCCCGAACGCAAACGCAGAGCCAATTGAAAACAATGAGCTCTTCGGTTCCGGCACGGAAGTGACATTCGATGCCCCAACCTCGAATTCCAGCGTACCTTGGGAAACAGTTACCAACGGCCCATCGGGCATTTCGAAACCTTCGGGATCCGCGAGAAAGGTGGCGACATCGATCCCAGTGAAGCCGTGGTTCACAGTGAGTTCGTACCTTGTGATTTCGATTTCATATTCTCCGCGTTCCAAGACGCCGATCGGCAACACCAAGGACTTCTCGAATGAATCCGGTACGGTGAATGCTAAATCTTGCGTGGCGGTCTGCAACCGAACTGAGACAAGTTCCAAGTCGCGGCCTTCCTGTTTCAGTTGAGCTCCAAATTGGATCGCTTTACCATCATCGATGTGGGGCGCAACAATCGTGACGGAATCGGTGTCGCTTAGTGATGCTGATACGTAGTTCGCATCAACCTCTCGTGCCCAAAGGCGTCCATCGTGAATCCAATAAGCTGGCGCACCGTCAAACGCCGACAATTCAGGCGACACGAATTGGCCACCGACGAAGGCAATTTCTTCTGCTGTGCTTGGCCGTACGCTGATCGGTTCCGTCTGAGGTACAGATCCCGAAGAGTCTGCTCCATAGTTCGCGGATAGAACAAGGAAGTCCGTGAACCCTGCTGTCCGGTCCCAATCAAAGTCGCCGGTCGGCCAAACGGCTTCACTTTGCCCGAAGTTGGCAGATAGGACGAGGAAGTCAGCGAAATCGACCGTGCCACTGAAGTCCGCGTCACCTGGAATCGGACAGGTGACAAACGCACCGCCTGAAACTCCGATGGATAAGTCGTCACAAGGTGTCACCTGCATCTCGCGCGACGACGGCAGGTCGAAACCAAGCTCCAGAGTCGTGCCGTCAATCCTGGCCCCGACGCCGAGCGTGCCGAATACTGCGTTCTCCGGCGTGGGATCAACCAAGTCAAAGAAGAACGGCTTCGGCGATCCACCGGGAATCAACACCCCAGCGTCGGACTTGATGTCGATCCCAGCGAGATCGACGGCGCGATCGCCGAGAGGTTCCAGAACAATTCGATTCTCGAGATCTAGCCAATACACAACGGATTGTGCAATGGAAACATTGCACGTGGCGAAAAGGATGACGCTAACGAGAATCAGCTGCGGACGCATAATGTGTCCTCCCAATCTCGGACGTGCCGAAAGCGACCTTGCCCCTGTGACTCAGCATTACTCCGTCAGTCTGATTAACTGGCTGTCCTTAGTCAATCAGAACTTAGATTGGCGAGGCAGCAGCAAAAGAACCTCTAAGCCCCCCCAACATGTATCCTCTTACGTTGCCGCGGCTGAATGAATGGAGCAATCACTTCGGAATTTGCTCTACAGCGTTATTACCAATCCAAGTTGAGTGTTGCACGCTCGAAACGATTTAAGAAGATTAGGGAGCTTGGACGGCTGCGTGCGGTTTAAGAATTCGGAATACACACGATCCATCAAAGAAATCGAGGTATTAGGTGGCGGTCGAACATTTAGAAGCCACGTTGCAAGTCTGGCGATTCAATGGTGGTGCGGTAAAGCCTGACGAGTTCCTGGACAAATTGGTTGTGGAGTCCGGTGACAATGTGAAAAAACGCAAGAGGCCCAATGCTCGAGTCGATGTGATGACGATTCAGCAAACCGAATTTGCTGATGCCGAAGAGCCTTCGGAAGCGTTCGCCGAAACGTTGGCTGCCCGACTGCATGACGCCTCGATCTGGCTCAACAAGCAGGACGTGGAACTATTCGACGAATTGCGAGCTAAGGGATTCAACACAGACTTTCTAATTACTGGCTGGATCAACGCCGATCAGCTAGACCTCGATTTGCCGCCGAGTCTGCTGCGTGCCTGTGGAACTCTTGGTCTCAAAATCACGATAATTACCAACGACTGAAACATCTCCAAGAACAAGAGGGCCAATTCATGCGTGTTGCTACCGCTGGAATCGTACTGCTCGTAGTCGGTATCGCCATATTTGCCCTCACGCTCGTGCGGTTGAGCGGCGGTGCTGCCCTTGATCCCCAGACCAAAGTCGCCGGTACCGTTACCGCAGAGATCGCCGCGCCTGGACGGTACTATTTGTGGGACAATCATTGGACAGTGTTCGACGGCGAGCGCATTAAGTATTCGGCCGACTGTCCAGAGGGGGCAGAGGTCACCGTGACCGACGCAGGCGGATCGGCACTCGAATTCGTTGCCGACGCGTCGCAGAGTTGGAGCATCGGAAACAATGGAAAGACCAGCATCGGCTACGTTGACGTTCCATCAGCTACGACCATTCGTCTGGTTATCGACGACGTTGGTGGTGAGAGAATTGTCTCCGTTTCGAACCGCACGCTAAGGGAAGAACTATGGCCTCGCCTTGGAGGATTCGGCATCGGTCTCGTTGTAGCTGCCGTTGGCGCTATGCTTAGTTTCCTAGGAGTGTTTTGGCGTCGAAGACTATCGAACGGGGCGAGTGCGGTGAAGACCGCATAAAATGACATAGAGTTTGAGGCGGGAAGTCGCGAGTACCAGGCCTGCAATCTCTCGTCGCGACTGTGGATTGCAACGCCCTTCGGCTAAAGAACTATGAAACTTTTCACACTGCTGTTGATCTGCGCGACATGGATGACGTTGATGGGCTGCGATCAGACGCGGCAAAACGCGGAACCAAAGCCTAGCGCTGTCAGCAAGTCTGTTGATCGATCGACAGGCGACAAATTACCCGCTGACGTGTTCCCAACCGAAGCGAGCACAAACACTGTCATGCTTAACGGTTGGACAATTTCCTATCCCAGATCCTACAAGCAGATCGGCATGACCATGACGGACGGAATTCTTCGAATCGAATTTGAGAAGTTCACATTCCAAGTACGCGACAATTTGATTTCTGTAGACAACAGGACTTATGGTGCTGCCAAGAAGGGCGACGTCGTATTGATTGGACTGAATGGCGAAATCGCCGTAAATGGGACGGTCAGGGAGCCGAGCGCAGAGTAGGAACGTGATGACTACTGAGGAATTGGTCGCGATCTTCGATGCTGCGGAGAGGGCCGAAAAATACGTCTGGCTCAAACATTGCTTTGACAGAAACCCAATCTACGGAGAGTTTTCACTCGGCGAAAACGGAACCATTCGCGTCGGCATGTACCTATCGTTCATCGACGGATACGAAGGGCTGAGTCAAATTGATCCCGAGCACGTCGAGTGGGCACACGTATCAACTCAGACGACGATTTCCGCAATGCGGGAACGGCTGACAGAAGCGGGGAATTCAAAGACTCTCGTTAAGCTTCTCTTCTCGGATTCCATTCCACCGCAACTCGTCAGGTATGACTATTACACGACTAGAGGGGGCGACTCGGTCCTACTTGGGTATTTCGTCCACCAATTGTCACTGACAGCCAATCCGGTTCGATCCCGAGTCCCCTTGAAGGTACTGCTGGATGTACAGAACACGGACATCCCAAGCGACGCAGCACTCCCTACTGAAGACTTCTCAACGAGGTATGCTCACCCGAACCTCTGCCACTTTGCCGAGGATGCGGAGTGAACTAGGTCGTGTCCCGGATCAAGCGGGGCTAGTCGCTAGGCTAAGTCCTGTCTCCGCATCACCGAATGACTTGGCATCCTGCCCCATGCGCCTGAGAAGCGTCAAATAGAGGCTGCAGAGCTTTCGTTCTTCATCCGGCTTGTCTTCGAAGTTCAAGACATTCCCCGTTGCGATGCTGCCCCCCAGATTACCCGCCATCAGTAGCGGCACCTTCGTCGAATCGTGCTTGCTGCCTGACCACATGTTGTTGATGAACATCAGGCAAGAGTTGTCGAGCACCGTTCCGTCGCCTTCCTGCATCGCGTCTAGTTTTGACGCAAGGTAGGCGTATTGACTCACGTAGTACCGAGTGACACGTTCGTAGTCGTCTGATTTATCGGCGTGCGATGCCGAATGG
>CAYQMZ010000663.1:4549-4792 GCA_964418725.1 uncultured Pirellulaceae bacterium | reverse complement strand
CTTCTGTAGCATGTGCGGTCCCAAGTATTGCTCGATGAAGATCACGGAAGACATCAAGCAAATGGCGAAAGACGGCGAGTTGGTGCAGATTAGTACCGACTAGCGTTTCCCGCTGGGCAAGTAATAAGCGACACGAGGTGCAGTGTCGCTGAAGCCACCAACCAGACCAACGAAACCACGTTTTGCCCTGATTATTCATGGGGCGGAACGTGGTTTTTTACGTTTGCCGAGTGACTGCGAAGG
>CAYQMZ010000663.1:0-4539 GCA_964418725.1 uncultured Pirellulaceae bacterium | reverse complement strand
TGCCGCCGATAGTTTCATAGCGTTCGTGGTACCATTTAGGCATCAAGGCCAAGATACAGAGACCAAATGAATTACCTTCGTGCACTCCGGGAGTACTTTTCGGATCTACCGCTTCGAAAAGTTGCCTATGGCTTTTGCTATGTCTTCCTGGTGATGACCAGCTACTACATTTTGAAGCCCGTCCGAGAGTCCTTCTTTCTGGAGGAAAAAGGGTACAGCAAACTGCCCTTCGTTCATCTGATGGTCTTGGCAGCAACGTTCTTCGCCGTCATCGTCTACACACGTGCGACGCGTAAGTTAGGCCCCGCAAGGCTGGTGACGGCTGCGAACCTGTTCTTTGTTGCCAGTGTGCTCGGGTTCTGGGTATTCCTAACACAAGTCGACGTGTCGTCCGGATGGCAAGCGGCTCTACGCGGCAAGATGGCTTGGGTCTACTACTGCTGGGTGTCGGTCTTTTCCGTGTTCGCGATGACGCTGTTTTGGTCAGTGATCCACACCATTTTCACCGCCGTCGACGGTTCGAAGTGCTATGGAATCATCGGTTCTGGCGCCACCATCGGGGCCATTTTCGGTGGCTGGATTACGAAGTCTCTGGCCGAAAGTATCGGAACAGAGAATCTGTTGCTCGTCGCTGCTGGTTTCTTGGTCCCTTGTTTGTTGCTGGGCCGTCAACTCGTTCGTTTCGTGCCGACGGCGTTGGAACAGGGGGCAGAAGCTTCAACCGAGCGGGCGCCGAATAAGAAGCGATCGGCATTGCAGATATTTCGCGGTAGTCCCTATCTGTGTGTGATGGCATTGATCGTGATGATGACTGTCTTGATCACAGTCTTCGACGAGTACCGCTACAACCAGCTGATTAGTCTTGAGTTTGAGGGGAGAGGAGACGAGCGAACTGCATTCTTTGGGGAAATTTACCAGACGGCGAACATCATTGGTTTGTTCTTCAGCCTCGTTCTGACTGGAATCGTGCAGTCGATTTGGGGACCTCGTCCCGGGATGCTCTTGTTTGCCTTGCTGGTGATTGTTTCGGCGATTGCATTCCTGATTAGCCCAACCATCGACTGCGTCTTCTATTCGATCGTGGCGCTGCAATCCGTTGGCTATTCGATTTATCAGTGGTCGCGAGAATTGCTTTACACCCAGACCAGCAAAGAAGCAAAGTTCATCGCCAAGGGGTTCATTGACACCTTTATGTTCCGTGCGGGTGCCGGCGGAGCGGCACTGGCGTTGATCCTGGCATCACAGATGTTTCCAAGCCGTGGTGAGCAAGGATTACTCAGCAACGCGGCGGTCGAAATCTCCTACGTCACCATCCCACTGGGCGTCGTACTGGCGGGGTTGGCTTGGTGGGTGACGGGCCGATTCTATGAGCGCAAGCGACAATCTGCGATCGCAATATCTAGCAGATAAGTGCTCGCTGCGCGTACTGAGCAGGGAGCCTCGCTTGGATGCTGCGGTTTGACTTTTGCTTCGGTTTCGCAGGTGGCTCTGAGAGAATAGGGATGTCTCATCTGTACTCTGTTCTGGAGTTTGCCATGAATCCTTCGCTTAGGAATCCTAATCTTGATTTGCAGTTCAGCATCGGCTCAATCATGTGTACCACGGGGACGTTTGCTGTACTGCTCACGTACCTGAGAGCCTTTGCCCCGGAAGAATTTTTGATGGGCCTGCTAATGGTCTTTCTGGTCGCCATACTCGGTGGCGTCGCAGGCTGTTTCTGGCATCGTGTCTATGAAGCGACACTATGGTCTTCGCTAGGAGCGTTGACGGCATTTCTGTGCGCTGTTGGGGAACCGCTCACACACAACGCGTTCAACTATGCCTGGCCTCTTGTGGGCGCGGCAACTGCAGCCAGTGCGATTTTGCTGGACGATCGTGCTTTGGGGGTACGCATGGCGATAGGAGCCAGTATTGCCACAGTCATCCTGGCCGCGTTCGCCGTTGGGGCGTGGAGTTTGGGGGCGGCGAACACTTGGATGGAGGTCGTCTGCGGTCCGATCGCTGGGGCGATCATGGTTGCCGTTGTTTGGATGCTAGAGGCTGTGCGAGTTTGGCGAAGCTACTCGAGAGCCACGATGATCTTTACCCTGACGCTTGGCGTCGTAGGAGGCAACCTTTTCGGCCGCTGGATTGGCTGGCTGTGATTTGCGGTCTTCGTTCCGCCTCGTTGCGGATTTCCCGACGAAAACAAGTCGGGTGGGTGGCGACCCGTACACTTTTCTTTTTCGTTGAACTGAATCACTCTAGCGGACGTGTGACTGTTGAGGTGATAAGCCAAGCGAAAATGAGAGTCGAAGCAGTGTGTAAAGAACCGCATTCATGTGCGTTGATGCCGGTAGAAGCAGATTGGGATCCTTATTGCCCGATGCGTTATCCCGACTGGTTTGATGTTGAAATCGATCGGTTTCTAGATGCCATCGATAACATGCCTGATACTGGTGTCGTAAATCAGGAGCTTAATTCGCTGCGTTCGACCGAAATGGAACGCTGGTTCACTGATCATGCACAGTGGGCTCAGGTCCACAGAGTTGTTAAGTCCGTCGTCGTGGAGAAGTTCAGGGGTGCAAAAGACCGAGCTGCGACCAAACAGCAGAAACGAGAAGTCGCCGAGCGTGACAACTACCGCTGCCGCTACTGCGGGATGCGCGTGGTGCCTCGCGAAGTCTTTCATGGGTTATCGCGTGCATTCAATCGCGACGACTTTAGCTCTGCCAAGTGTCAAGCTCTCGCTCGCGAGATGAAGGAGGCAGGAGAGGTAACGGACATCAGTTTTCTTCAGCTCAGACTGATGCATGGCATCGCAGTTGTGATGGACGGCCAAATCGATCACATCATCCCACTGTCGAAGGGTGGTAGAACGGATGTGTTTGAAAACTTGGTGCTTGCATGCAATGGCTGCAACCAAGGCAAGTGGAATCTCACGCTAGATCAAATGAAGCTGCGAGATCCTCGTGAACGGGAACCAGGGCCAGCCTGGGATTGGCATCGACTTCTGTCGTTTGCCTGAAGATTCATACTGCGGATGATCCGACTAGTCCGGAGTTAGACTTCCTCGGCTTCGGTCGTTGGCTCACTCGTTGGTGGCTCAAACTTTGGGGCCGCAGGCGTGTCGTAGTCATCGTACTCGTCGTCGGCGTAATACGAGTTCGATGCCGTGGGCAGATCATCATCGATTTGCAGTTGGGCCTGCATGTCGCTTAGCCCTTTGCGAAACTGCGCGTAACTCTTACCGACTTTCTTCGCGACGTCAGGCAGGTTCTTGCCGAACAGTAAAACGGCAAGACCTCCAATGATCGTCAGCTCAAGCGGACCCATGTTGAACATGCGTGGCACCTCGTTGACACGAAAGGACTTCTAGCAGCGTGCTTATGAAAAAGCCCTAAGTCTAGGATTCTTCTTCGTGAGCAACCGGCTTGCGGCCTGCGTCTTCGATGTCGTCTTCGATGCCCGCGACACCACGCTTGAATTCAACGACTCCCCGTCCCAGGGATCGCATAACAGAAGGTAGTCTGTGACCGAACAACAAAAGTGCAACGCCGGCGACAACCAACAACTCGGTGCTTCCAAGGCCAAACATGTATCACCTCACTGAGGACAACTAAAAAGTTGGTAAGATCACTCACGGAAGCGGCGAAGGCGGGCATTGCCTCAACAAAGAGGGTTGAGCATGCCAGGACCGACCTGTGACGAGAACTGGGCGGCCGGTGGCAAAATGACCTTGGCCGCCATCTCTTAAATTCTATTCGCACCCTGTTGAGTGTCAAACCGGTCGGCGGACAGGAGAAACAGCTTTGAATTGCGGTGTTCCATTGTCGCACTGTCGAAACAATGGGTTAACTTTCCCTGCTTTTGCTGAATTCCCGGTCATCAATTTGTGAGCCCAGCAGGCCTGGTAAACAAGGTCCAAGGCACCGAAATCTTGGAATTAGCCCACCTTGCGGACGACACCTGAGACGACGCCGAGTACTTTTGCGTCTTTGACGTAGATCGGCTTCATGCGAGAGTTTGCCGGTTGCAGTCGAATTCGTCGCTTTGACTTTTCGGGGAACCAGTACTTGAGTGTGGCGTCACCGTCTTCCGTTTGAGCCACGACCATCTGGCCACGCTGCGCGGTTCGTTGTTTCGTGACGATTACGTAGTCGCCGTCAGCGATATGGGCGTCGATCATCGAGTCGCCCGTTACTTCAAGCACGAACTGATTCTTCTTGGCGAACATGGTGCCAAAGTCGATTCGATCGTCCTGCTCGATTGCTTCCTGCATCAAGCCCGCTGCGACACGACCGCGTAGCGGTAAGCCGATTTCCGAGTCCAGAAACTCTTGAGCAATTTGAATCGCGCGTGAACGGTTCGGTTCGCGAGTAATGAATCCCTTCTTTTCCAATGCTCGCAGATGACACATCACGCCGTTCGGGGAAAGGATGCCAAACTTGTCCCCAATTTCGCGAACGGTTGGGCCGTAACCGCGTTTACTGATCAGGTCGCGAATGAATTGGAAAACCGCTTTTTGTTTTTTCGTGAGTGCTTCTAACACGTGTGCTC
>CAYQMZ010000662.1:0-4797 GCA_964418725.1 uncultured Pirellulaceae bacterium | reverse complement strand
GAAGATGATTCGCCAAGGAATGGCGGACCCTACGACTCACACACGCTTTCTAGTCGAACGACAAACATTGGCGTTGCTAGACCATTCTGATATCGCACGCGTGTATGAAGCAGGCACAACAGAAGCGGGAAACCCTTACTTTGCGATGGAGTATTGCGAAGGGAAGCCGATCGATGAGTTCTGTGAGCTGCATCAGTTGGACGTATTGCAGCGTGTTCAACTGGTGATCCGCGTGACGAGAGCCGTCCAACATGCTCACGCACATGGCATTGTGCATCGCGATTTGAAACCCGGCAACGTGCTGGTGTGGGAGCAAGACGGGCGAGTCAATCTGAAGGTCATTGATTTCGGAATCGCGAAGTATGTCGACGAAGATCAGTACTCGCGAGTGTTTGGTCCAACGGATCATTCGACGCAGCTCGGCGAAATGATTGGGACTCCCGCGTACATGAGTCCAGAGCAGGCAGCGGGAGGCACAATTGATGGTCGCGCGGATGTCTTCGCAATCGGTGCGATACTCTTCAAGCTACTGGTAGGCACGACACCATTGGCCGCTCCGCCGGAAGGATGCGACAGCTTGGCCAATGTGATTGACCATATTCGCGCGTTTGAACCGACACTGCCGAGTCGCAGATTGAGTGAGACTGCAGACTCTGTGGCGAGACGCCATGCGGAAAATGTCAGCTGCGGTCAGGTGAAAGTGCTGCTGTCGAGGATTAAGGGCGACTTGGACTGGATCACTCTTCGAGCCACCGAGTCTGACAGACTGCGACGATATGCGACCGTCGGAGACCTCGCGGATGACCTACAACGTCACGTGGATCATGAGCCGGTCGTCGCGGCTGCGCCAAGCGTCGTATATCGATGGCGGAAGTTCTACCAGCGCCGTCGCACGACCGTACTCGCATCGATCGCGGTCTGTGCCACGGTACTTGTTGCCCTCGCGATTGGCGGAGCCGTTTGGTACCAGGATGCTGAGAAGACTCGCCTGGAGCGGCAGCGTATCGCTGCGTCTGCCTCATCGCTCTTGGACGAAGCAGGGGAGTCTCGGAGCAGGGCATTGCGAGGTGGGACCAATTCCGAAGCTGATTTTGTGAGTGCGAAAACTGCGGCGGCAAAAGCCGAGTCGTTGTTGTTGGGCCAATCTGGGTTAGTGGAAATCAAGCAACGCTTGAAGAGTCTGCAAGCTGCAATCAACGCGGATCAAGAGGCATTCGCATTGGTGGCTCGGTTGAACGATGCGCGAGAACGCGCGACGCAGGTGGATTCCAATCACTTAGACGATGCGTTCGGTAGGAAGGCGGGCCTTGACCGATTAGCACAAGCGTTCGCTGATTTCGGAGTCGAACCAGGCGTTACCGAGGCCCACGAAGCAGCTTCACGTTTCGCTACTTGTCCGGCAAGGGTTCGCTCGAAAGTTGTTGAGGCGCTGGACTTTCTAATCAACGAAGAGCCCGTGGGAATTGGCGTCTATCTGCACGTCCAAGGCGGCCGGGTTACGGTTGCCGAAGTTGTTGACGGTGGTGGCGCTTCCGCGTCAGGATTGTTGCGAGCCGGCGACCGGTTGTTGGCAATCGATGGCGTTGATTTGACCGATTCGTTTTCGTCAGAGAGCATGCGAGCTGAAGCTTACCGCTTGCTGACCAAGTCACCGGCGACAGTTGTTCGTGTCGAGGCTGTGCGGGACCTTTCCGATCCATTCGAAGTGAAGATCCCTTGCGGCGGGAGTCGTGCTCACTGGGCTCGGGATGTGCTGGCTGATCTGGATCCGGATGACATTCGCACAGAACTTCGAGATGCGATACTCCGATCTGATCTGGCTGAATTGAAGCGACTCTCGCAGCTGCCCAATATTCGGTCTCAGCCAGCTTTTACGCTGATCCAGTTGGCCGGAACCCTGTTTCTGCTGGAGCGATCCAATTCCGCGATCGGTTTTTTGGAAGTGGCGCAGCATCGCCATCCGGAGAATTTCTGGGCCAATCACTACCTGGGGACGGCACTGGCGGTCGCACATCAACCTCCCGTGCCGAAGGCAAGTTTGCGATATCTAACGGCGGCGGTGGCATTGCGACCGAAGAGCCTCGGTGCTCGGATGAATCTAGTTCAGGGACTTCTATTGGCTGGTGAGCTTGAGGAATCGAAAAAGCATGCGGCGGTTGCTGCCGAGTTAGCACCAAAGAACGAAATACTCCAGCATCTTGCGGCACAGCCACCTGCCCAACAGGAACGCGAAGAGAATGCACCGGACGTGACTCCGAGTTCGCAGCCAAAGCCAAGCTCTCAAACCGTTTTCGATGTTGCAACGCTGCGGTCCATCGAGGACTTCGAGGCAGTCGCTAGACGCAAGGCCGCTCGTGGCGATCGTGTTGCCGCATTGGAGCTAGTGAAACAGGCCGCGCAGAGATTCCCTGGCGATGCGAGATTGCGACGCGTCAAAGGCATCGTCTTGTTGGATCTAGGCGACGTCGTAGGAGCGAGAGTCGCGCTCGCGGATGCAGCACGCAGATTGCCCAACGACGCGGCATCGCGTTTTTACTACGGTGTTGCGTTGCACTATGCCGGAGACAGTGCGGCGGCGATCCATGAATACGAAGCCGCGTTGATGATACGTCCGAACTATGAGGCGGTCCGCGGTTACCTGAAGGAACTGCAGACTGGGCCGTAAGTCACGTTTTCTCCACTACCAGAAATGCAGAAGGCGACCAATCGCTTGGTCGCCTTTTGCTTCGTCAATTATTGATGGGTCGATAGATTAGACGAGCCACTCGATGTCATCGTCATCACTGTCGTCCGCAGCGAATGCGGCGTCGATATCATTTGCGGTGGCCGCAGCCTGCGTCGTCGCGACGGCTGACTCACCGAAGTTGCGTGACAGCACCAAGAAGTCGCTAAAGCCAACTTCGCCGTCGCAATCGATATCGCCAATGGCATGCGTCGCGTCGGCCGCACCGAAGTTGCGTGACAGGATCAGGAAGTCGCTGAAGGCAACTTGGCCATCGCCGTCGATATCTCCGTTGCTTGGGATGCAGAAGTCGTGCATCAGCTCGGCCGAAACTTCGGTACCAGTGAGCGTGTCAGCGGTAACCGTCGTTTCCATGCCTGTTTGGCCCATGCCTTCGAATTCCCAGATTTCTCCGGGCGAGAGGACACCGTCATCGCCTTCGTCAGTTCCGACGAATTTGGCAGCACCCTCACCTTCATCCATCACCACGACTTCTTGCAGCGTTACATCGCCATCGTTGGTGACGGTGTATCGCATTGGAAGCATTCCGGCGGTCGAGGCAGCCACTTCTCCAGACTGTGCAGCCGCTGGTGCTGCCGAAATCTTGATGCCAGGGTTTTGGTTGATGTCGACGTGCTCCCAGTCCAGAGCAATCAGCTCAGTACCATCCGGAGTCTGAGCTACGACTTTGGCATCGTTTTGGAAGATGCCTTTGTCGATATCGGCCTGTCGAACGATGTAGCGAGCCATGTACATCACTCGCTCGCCTGGTTCCAACATGCCGTTGAAGTCGTCAACCAACTCGGCTGCGTGCAACTTGAACGCTAGATCTTTGCCTGCCTCCAAGTTCGTTGGCACAGGCGAACCGTCACCTGCGTCATCGAACACGTCGTCGTAGGTGTAGAAGCCATCGCCGCCGCCACTGCCTAGGTGCCATTGCCACGATGGATCAATGGTTGGTGCAGCACTTGGGAAAGTCTGCAGGGCAGTGATCGAAATCCAGTAGTTACCTGCAACCAATCCGGTGAATGGCAACATGGCGTGATACTTGTAAGCGGATCCACCATCTGGTGTTGTGTGCCCAAGCAGCGTGGTGTCCACGTTAACATCGTCCACACCAGCCAAACCACCACGCACGTTGAACGAGTGCTGAATGGCACCAGGCTTGCCGCTGTCTGCGTCGTAGATCTCGATTAAGAAATCAGTTTCTGGCGAAGAACCGGTCGCGAATGGTTCGTCGTAGGCACCGTACCAAGTGATTGCATCGACGACGGTCCAGTCACGTGTGAGCGTGAAGTTGTCCCAGGCTTTCGTTTCTTGCGGGTCACTTGCGATGTCACGTTCGATGTTCGAGTACGCTCCAACGTCGCCGCTGGCAGGAACGAATGCTGGTTGCTCGAACGCCGTGAACGGAATTGCAACCTCTTCATCCACCTCTACCAGGTAAACCTGATCGGTTACGACGATGTCGGTTAGCTTCACATCGCCATCGTTGACGATATCGATACCGTAGATCAGCTCGTCGCCGACCTTGATGTCGTTATGCAGGTCAGGGCTGCCGTTGATGTCCCACAGATACTTGTCGATGAAGATTGATGGATTCGCAGGTGGCGGCGTATCAATTTCGACTGTGTGCGTGTCCATATCCATAACGGGAGTTCCGTATGGATCCTCGGCAGTGACCGTGCCTTTGTTGACAACCATTCCATTGGCCACGTCTTCGGCTGTCACGTAGTAGGTTGCCATGAACATGACCATCTCGCCGGGATCCAGCATGCCGTCGAAGTCTTGCAGTTCTGCTCCGCGAAGCGTAAACGCAAGGTCTTTGCCGGTTTGGAAAACCAAAGGCGAAGGAGTGCCGTCGATGGCATCATCGAACACGTCGTCGTAGGTGTAGAAGCCATCGGCGCCGCCATTGTTCGTGCCCAAATGCCATTGCCACGTCGGGTCGATTGTTGGCGATGGATTCGGGAAGGTCTGCTCGGCTGTAATGGAGATCCAGTACTCACCAGCATTGAGGTAAGTGAATGGGAACATCGCATCGTACGCGTAGACTGGCCCACCATCTTTTGCCG
>CAYQMZ010000661.1:4579-4798 GCA_964418725.1 uncultured Pirellulaceae bacterium | reverse complement strand
GAGCAACAGTTTGCCGACGACCCGACGAACCCAATCGTGTGGTCTGGAATCGCTCGAGCCATTGTCCATGCGAATCAACTCAGTGATGCTGAGCGGATAACGCTTCGTCGTTTGTTCGAAGCCGCCGAGTCCCGTCCTGTCAGTGATTCCACTGCGTTGCAACTGGCAGCAGCCTTCTTCAAAGCACAGATGTGGCCGGCGGCTCGCTCGATGTACGAG
>CAYQMZ010000661.1:0-4569 GCA_964418725.1 uncultured Pirellulaceae bacterium | reverse complement strand
ACGAGATCGTAACAGCACAAAACCCCAACCATGCCGAAGCCCACCTGAACCTGGCGTTAATTTTGGTCGAACAAGCCGAATTCAAGGCTGCTCAACCACACTTCGAGACATTCCTAGCTGCTGCAGACGATTTGCCGGCAAGTGCTCCGACAATGGCTCAGAGACGTCGTGCCGATGTGCTTCTAGCTTGCGCAAGCAATCTGGTCCGCGTCGGACGAACCAAAGATGCCTACGCGATCTACGCAGACGCGTTACACCGATTGCAACCGATTGCAACGCCGGATCAAACGGGCCTGCCACACTGGCAAGCCTATTTGGACGCAGCAGCGGGCGTGGACGAAGTGCCCGATTCTTGCCGACCAGTATTGCTGCAATTTTTCGCCCAACGAGCTCTCAAAAACGAATCACGCGAATTCCACGAACGATTGGCAGACGTCCTGATTCGGCTCGAGCGTTACCAGGAAACGATTGATACGCTGCTCCCCATCGAGCCTAAAGATGATGGATTGAACTATCGTCTAGCAATCGCTTATTCGAACCTGGAAATGGATGACAAAGCCAGCGTTTTGCTAGATCCGCTTGTCGCCAACGACGCCTTTGCAGATACAAAACAACGCCGTGCAGAACTGCTGTTGGTCGCCGCCAGCAACAGCGGTCGCCGGAAGAGAATCGACGAAATGTCGGATCGCTACGCAATGGCCTTACCGCTATGGCGTGAACTTTTTGACGAGCAACCCGAAAACGCTCGCCTCTGGCCGAGATACTTGGACGCTGCAGCTGGCTCCAAAAAACTGGTTCTTTCCGACGTCGATGTAACGCATAAGATCTTCCGCAGATACCCTGAATTTGAGTTTCTTAAAACGGACGATGACTTCCGCGCCCGTCTAGTCGACGTGATGGTACGCATTCAAGAGCCCGTCTTGGTGCTGCCGATTTCAAAGAAACTTTTCGACGAACAACCTCGCGATCACCACCGACGACTACGCTACGCCAACAACCTACACGCGATCTCGCGTTTTGCGGATGCGGATCCTCACTACGATCACTTGATCGATATTCAGGCCTTCGCAGATGACGATCAAACACGGTCGAACATGCTGGTAACTGCTGCAAGAAACAATGCTTCGATGGGTGAATTCTACGAAGCACGACGCGTTTTCGAGATGATTTGGAAGCTGGGCATCGAAAACCGCGACTTCGAGATTGAGTACGCGGTCGTACTTCAAAAGACTGGCAACGCTCACTTGGCGGACGAAATCTTACGACGCGAGCCACTGAACCTGGAACAGCAATATCGCTTGGCAGCAATGTATACCAGCGCCCACGAACTGGCCGCAGCAGATCTGGTTTACGAACAAATCCTGCAAGCTCAGCCCACCGAACTCATCGCACAACGTCGACGGTCACAACTGTTGGTTTGGCTAAAGCGTTATGACAAAGCAGAAGTCTTGCTTGGCAAACTGCTGGCAGAAAATCCCAATGACAAGACGCTCGTCCGCCATCTGGCCATCGCCAAACTGCGTTCCGGTAACACCGGAACGGCGCTACGGATGCTTCGCGAGTTGCTGGACGCCAGTCCAACCGATCAGGAATTGTTTGCCCCCTACCTTGAAGCGATTGGGACTCTGGATACGATCGACGAAACGGATCGCCAGCGAGTGCTTCAAATCGCACAACACCATGACAACGCGCGATTGGCCAATTCGACGCTTCCGTCGGACACTCAACTAGCAATTGCGCTTGGCATGCCGTTGGCAAAGCTGGGAAATCTAGAACAGGCAATTGCGGGACTCGAATATGCCGTTGAGGTATCGGACACCAATGCCAACGCAATACAAGCTTTGGCATACGTGCTGATGCAGGCCGAACAGTTCGACCGTGCGATCGAGTGTTACGAGACACTCCTGCTTGAGCACCCCGAGTCGGAATACTTCCAAATCCAACTCGCATTCGCACATCACCGCCAGCAACACGCTGCAGAAGCACAGCGATATTTTGATCGCTTCGTAAATGATCCCCAGTGGCTTGCGAGCTCATTCCGCGACCATGTCTCTTTTGTCATCGCCGCAGCCAACAACAGTCAGTATCTCGGCCGTATTGACGAAGCCAAGTCACGATTCGCATTCGTCTTCCAGGAACTGATTAAATTCCGCAACGAACCGGAGTTTCGCACGGACTATCTACTTCCGCTATTGCAAGCGGCCGTCGGCGTCTCCGACCGAGAGCTAGCCGCGTCACCAGAACTAAGTCAAATCGCCGCGAAAGCCTATCGTGAGCGCGGACGACTGTTTTCGTCGGACGTCGTGAAACGTCGCGAGCTTCTGATTCAACTTGGCAACCTGGCGTTGAAGCAGCAAAAGCCACAGCGAGCGAAAACGCTACTCACGGAACTGCTGCAGTTAGATCCCGAAGACGCCGAAGCAAGGCTGAGGCTAGCGCGTCTCCTGCGGGACGCAAAGGACATGCCCGGTGCGGCCCGCGAATTCGAACGACTGCTCGCATCAAGCGAATACGTACAACAAATTGGCTCGCCGACGTTGCTGACCGAGATCAAACTGGATGCCGCAGACGTGTTCGCCGCGACGCAGAACGAGCAGCGAGCACAGGAGCTTGCGGCCGAAGCATTGACCTCGACGTTGAACGATTTTCAATCGAATTTGCATGCAGGACCAGCTCATTGGCTCCGCTTCTTGCGTGCGGCAAACCTGACAGGAGCAAACACACCCGAGATCAGCGAACGGATCTTGCAGATCTACCAACAGGATTGGAAGTCATCACAGAACCATTTTCTACTTGCTCAACTGGGCGACGCACTCTACCGACATGGTAAGTACCCGGAATCAGCCGAAGTGTTCGCGTTGCTGCCGGACGACCACGAAACTCGACTGTGGCGACTCGGCGAATTCGCCATGCAGAACGGCGACTACACCAAAGCACTCGCGCACTATGAATCACTGTCCAACGGCAACTTTTTTGCATCGACGGACTCCCGATACTTTGATGTGCAGTTGGCCCTGGCGAACTTACATCGTCAACTCGGCAATGAGCAAGAAGCGCACGAACGCTACCATGAGCTTGCGGCACATTACCGAGCGAAGGTTGCACAGAACGCCAAACGAACCGATCTGAATCGTGCGGACGTAATCGGGTACCTAAACGCCCTGCTCGGCTTGGACGAACTAGAGGATGTCGACCAGCGATGGCTGCAGTTGTTCTTTGCCCAACCGCTTCGACCCCAGTCATCAGGCCAAGGCCAATTGATCGCAGAACTTGCACTTCGATTTGCAGATGAAAAGACTGCGGAACGAATCATTGACGAATTGCGTTCGGTCAATGAATCAGAAGAACTTGATTTAGCCTACGCCCGACTACTACTACGCAAACAAGACTTCACGGGAGCACAGCCCCTTGTGGAGTCCCTGCTCGCTAATAGCACGTTTACGTCTCAGCCTGACGTCCACCGAGAGTTGCAACTGGCACTCGCCCGCATTCGCGTGACACAAGGACAATTCGAGTTAGCAAGACCCGTATTCGAACAGTACGGTTCGCCCGCCGTTTCGAAAGCCGAATTGGCATTGGTGCTGGACAAGACAGGCGAATCTAAACGAGCAATCGCCGTGCTGGAGTCCATCGAATCACCAACGGAAGAAGAAATGATTCTGCTGGCGTCGATCTACGCGGCAGATAAGCAGTTCGATTCCGCCCGTACGATTTACGAACTCCTATTGAAACGCAACCCAGACGACGAGCAAGCACAGCGTTGGCTGGCGGACCTGCATTTCTGGTCGCGAGATTATCCGGAAGCCGTTCGACGTTATGAGCTCCTGTTACAGCGATCCCCGAATGACACGTCGTTACTGGAGTCATACGGAAAGGCACTGCTTTGGATCGGACGCTACGACGAAGCCGTTCCCGTCCTCGCGGATCTGATTAAGCGAGAGCCCGATCGCGATGAACTGTGGATTCCCCTGCTGGATGCTATGGCTGGATCACCCACAACATCGCTGCAAAGCCGACTGTTTGTCTTTATCGACGGCCGTCACCCGAAGCTCAAACATGCCAGTGACATTGCCGAGCGAATTGCCCGTATCTATCTGGCCAATGATCAACCGATGGTTGCACTAAATCGCCTAAAGCCATTCATCGAAACGATCAGCACGTCGTCAGAGATGCAACTGGTTTACGGAGACACCTTGGCCGCGCTTCGCAAATTCGATGATGCGATCTTGGTCTACGAACGCTTCCTGCGTCATGCTCGACAAGAGGCGACTGAAACGAGTCACGAACACAAGCTGACTGAGTATCAACTGCGTTATGGAGACCTGTTGCAACAAGCCAAGTACTATCGAGATGCTAGGCACGAATACGACAATGTCTTGCAGCAGATCGACGACCGCGTACCGACAATCTATCGACGCGGCTTGCTTTCCAGTGCCAGGAACTTCATTGCGTTGAAGCAGTACGATCGTGGTCTGGCGCAATTTGACGAATTACGGCAACTAGATCCCGATGCTTTCGCCTTCTTCGAAGAATACGCCGGTGCATTACTGGCTGCGGGACGTCCCAACC
>CAYQMZ010000660.1:0-4819 GCA_964418725.1 uncultured Pirellulaceae bacterium | reverse complement strand
GGATCCTTGGCCAAGTGTTGGGGCGTCACGCGCGACGATTGTTGGTACGTGGCACTTTGCACGATCAGCCCCTGAATGAATTGCAGATCCCAATCAGCTTCCATCAAGGTTACTGCCAGCCAATCGAGCAGCTCCGGATGACTTGGCAACTCACCCTGAAGACCAAAGTTTTCACTAGTACGAACAAGGCCAACGCCAAAAAACTGTTGCCAGATTCGATTCACGGCCACTCGCGCAGCGAGCGGATTTTTTGGGCCAACAAGCCACTGAGCCAACTCAAGCCGATTCGTCGGCGACTTGACCTTGGCATCGCCGTAGTTTGCCAACGCTCCACGGGCATCCTCTCTTGCCGTAGACAATACGTCGCCTTTCGCACGACCGCCCCGCGCAGACAAGAACGCAGGAACGCCGGGCTGAAGCGGGTTCGACTTGTCCGGCTGGTTGTATTGCCCACGCGACAACAGATACGTTTCACGAGGCGACGTCATCTCGGCCATCACCATGACCGTTTTCGGTGACCCAGCCTGAGGTCGCTTCAACCCATTGCCGTCGTTACCTTCGCGAGCGGAACGCAACTTGACGGGGTCCGGCGCGCGAGCCACATTCTCTTCCGGCGAGAGATTCGGCCAACTTTCAGGTACTTCGACGAACGGCGGACTATTGCCGTTGTTGGGGCCGATTCCCCATTCGGGCACGTTGTTGAAGTACGCAAACAGCCGATAGTACTCTTCCTGTGTCAGTGGATCGTACTTGTGATCGTGGCATCGAGCACAACCAATCGTGAGTCCAAGGATCGCAGTGCCCAACGTGTCGACGCGATCAACCACGTTTTCGACATGCCACTCGGCCGGAATCGAACCACACTCAGAATTGATTCGATGATTGCGACAGAATCCCGTGGCAACCTGCTGTTTGAGCGTAGCATTCGGCAACATGTCGCCCGCGATTTGCTCGATCACAAATTGGTCGTAAGGCATGTTTTGATTAAATGCCATGATGACCCAGTCGCGCCACACATGCTGATAGCGATACCGATCATTCTGATAGCCATCGGTATCTGCATAGCGTGCCAAATCCAACCATGCCCGCGCCATGTGTTCACCGTACCGCGGCGAGTGCATCAGTCGCTCAACTACGCGGTCAAAGGCATCCAGCGATTCATCTGCGAGAAAGTCTTGCGCTTCCTCGGGAGTACACGGCATGCCAGTCAAATCTAGGGTGACCCGTCTTAGCAGCGTCGCCTTGTCAGTCGGGCTCGACGGAGTCAAACCCTGCTGACGCAACTTGTCGACCACGAAGTAATCGATCTCATTGTGCACCGCAACGTTTGGCGTCGAGGATGAATTAGCGAGCGACAACTGGGGCACATCTGGAAGCACCGGTGGAGTGAACGACCAATGCAACGCATACTCAGCGCCCTGGTCAATCCATTCTCTTAGAATCGCCACCTGTTGATCTGTAAGCTTCTTCTTGGTTTTAGGTGGCGGCATGACCTGGTCCGGGTCATCCGAAGCGATGCGTCGCAACACTTCGCTGTCGCCCTTCACTAAAACCAACGCTGCTTCGTCCGCTATGTCCAAGCGAAGATCTGCTGCACGCGTATTTTCGTCCGGCCCGTGACACGTAAAGCAATTGTCGGCAAGGATCGGACGAACGTCTTTCGCAAAGTCGATCTCACGCGCTAACGTAAGATTGCCAAGTGAAAGCAGAAGCAGCACAAAAAGGAATTGGTAGGACAAGTTTTTGCTCGGCTAGATGGAATGTGCGGACCACCATTCTACAACGCCGCAAAGCGAAACAAAATTCGTACAATCCGTCGCTGTTATTCCGACCTCAGGCTTGCCCATCACAAGTCGACTCGACGAGAACCACATTAGGGCATCAACACGCTAGGTATCCACAACACCGTCTGTGGAAATTGGATCGTTAGCACCAGCGAAATCACGTTCGCCACCAGAAAGACAAACGCCCCACGAAAGATCTCACCAATTTTCAAACCACAAACGGCCGAACAGACGTTTAAGCAGTTGCCAACCGGCGGTGTACACGCTCCGACGGCCAACGCCGAAACCAAGACCACACCGAATAAAACCGGGGATACGCCCGCCTGTTGAACGGCTGGCAAGAATACGGGAGTCAGCAAGAGAATCGCGGGACTCACGTCGATAAACGTCCCAGCCAGTAAGACGAAGCCAGCAATTGCCAACATCAGGATCGTTGGCGAGAACCCCGCACCGATTAGTCCTGAAGCGACGCTGTCGGGTACTCGCTCGTACGCCAAAACCCAGATGAACACTTTCGACATCGCAATGATCATCATGATCTTCGCGCTTGTCAGGATCGATGATCGAACTGCGTCTCCGATATTCTCAAGCGTAAAGCTGGTCGTTTCTCCGTAGACTCTCGTCGAAATCACTCGCAAAACACACCCCAACACTGCGGCATACAGCAAGCCAATCGCCGCCGATTCCGTGGGAGTTGCAATACCGCCCACCACCGAACCCACGACGACAACCGGCATCGGCAACACGAGTAACGACAGCCCGATATCGCGGCCCGATAATCTGATCTGTTCGGTCGGGAACTTACGTTTCTTAGAAATGAGAAAGACGAACAGTAGCTGCAGAACTCCCACCAAGATGCCGGGCATGATGCCACCTAAGAACAAGCGACCTACTGACACTTGCGCTGTGACCGCGTAAATCACAATCGGAATGCTGGGTGGAATAATCATTCCCATGGTCGAGGAAGCTACCGTGATCCCGGCAGCAAAGCTCTTTGGGTAGCCTCGCTTTTCCATTTCGGGAATCAGTACCGATCCAATCGACGCTGTATCGGAAGCCGATGAGCCAGAGATACCTCCGAACAGCATGCTTGCGGACACATTCACAAGCCCCAAGGCTCCAGGGATGCGACCAACAAACAACAAACAGAAATTGATCAGCAGAGAAGTAATGCCACTGACGTTCATGAGCTGCCCCATCAGAATGAACAGCGGCAACGCAATCAATTCGTACGTATCCATTCCGGCCAGCAAACGCTGCGGCAAGATCGGTAGCAACTCGGGCCGATACGACACGAAATACAGTAGGGCAGACAGACCCAATGCGTAGGCCACTGGCACACGTATCGCCAAAAACACGAACAGCCCGCCGAGCAACACGATCATGTTTGCTCTCCATCGGACCCGTTGGCCTTGGTCGGAAAAAAGATTCGCAGGAGGCAGTAGACCACCGCCAGCGAACAGCCGATCGGTATGCTGGCCTGGACCGCCACGCGAGGCAATCCGGTCGAGGGCATGATGTAGTCGCCTGTGATGGCAATCCACTGAACGCTATAGACGACCATTGCCCCATTGAGGATGGCCACCAACAGAAGTTCGAGTGTCGCAACGCGGCCTTGCCAGCGTCGGCTCAGTTTGTCGGAAAGGTACGAGATCGAAATGTGCTCGCGACGTCCAAGCTCTACTGCCGATCCAATCGCGGTCGTGTAGACGAACAGAATCGTGACGAATTCATTTGCCCCTGTGATCGAAGCATTGAATCCGTAACGCAAGACGACCAACGTGATGATCGTCATCACGATGATCAAAACGCACAGCGACGCGACGAACTCAAGAGTACGAGTAAGCAACTGGTCAAATCGGTGCATCATTTCCCTCGCGCGACCGACTTTGCACGATCGATTTCTTCTCGCGTGAACTCGCCACGCTCGATGTAGCCTTGGTAAACCGACTCCACGGCTTCTTGAAATGGCTTCAAATCGTTCCCTTCGACATAGTTGACTTCCACATCGTCCGCCAGCATCGCAATGAACTCTTGCTCCTTCTCGCGATTGAGTTTGTCGCTTAACTGCATCGCTTCCTGGGAGACTTCATCGAAGACTTGTTGCAAATCGGCCGGCAGTCTTTGGTACCACTTCAAATTAACGATTAGCGGATCGGGACCGGTCGCATAATTCGTGATCGTCATGTAGTCACACACTTCATGGAACTTGTAGTCCCAAATGTTCGAAGGTGGATTGTCTTGCCCGTCGACGACGCCCGTTTGAATCGCTTGATACGTTTCGACCGCCGAGATCTCCTGCGGGTTAGCTCCGAATGCTCGAGCTGTCTGAACGAAAACGTCTTGCGAGGGTACTCGCATCTTCAGACCCTTCAGATCGTCCGGATGCCGAATTGGACGCACCTTATTCGTGTGAGCTCGAAAGCCTTGTGAGATACCGGTTGCCGGAACGTAGAAGCCGTTTGCTTGAGCGCCAGCGTTGATCTCGCGCATGAAGTCGCTGTTTACCAGTCGGATCGCTTGCTCCCAGTTCTCAACCAAGAATGGCAGCATCAGCAATTTGAATTTGGGATTCGCGTCAGCAAAAAGTCCGCCGCGAGTTCCCTGCAAAGCTCCGACGGCCACCATGTCCATCAGTTCGCGTTCCGTCCCAAGCACTCCGCCGAAGTACAGCTCAACGGTGATTCGATTGTTGGTTCGCTTTTCCAACTCCTCCTTAAAGAAAAACATCGACTGACTGCGGAGCGCGCTCGCTGGTTGTTCGTTGGAATAGGTGAAGATGTAATTCTGGTTTTGAGTTCGTGAGCAAGCGGTGCCGAATGTGCACACCAACACAAGTACGAAGACTGCAAACAATTTTTCTCGACCGCTTTTCATGGGAAGAGTTTATCAGATCTTCGCATGGGTCTGTGTGCCACTGATGGCTTGCCCAATAGTGCGAACACATTGGACCTTGTCTTTAACCACAAGTTCGAACTTGCATTCATCACTTCACCCTCCCGCGGGAACATCATTCCACTGGAATAGGTGTGTTC
>CAYQMZ010000659.1:0-4824 GCA_964418725.1 uncultured Pirellulaceae bacterium | reverse complement strand
ATCTGGGTTTTGATACCAGAATCGACCGGCAACGATATCTGTCTTTCCGTCTCCATTTACGTCGGCAGCGGCCACACCTTCGTTCGCATCCACCGCGAGCTGACGAACAGAGAAAGTGACAGTGTCGGCATCCTCTGCATTCACTGGTGAACCTAAACAGCAGCCGACTACTAATGCGCCCCTGCTGAGTAGCGACCAAACAACGGAAGTACTTGGCGTCACCGATCTCGATTCGGCGTACTCTGCGCGACTGGGTTGTGGCTTTTCGCGGAGGAACACTGCCAGACCAAACATATTGAGACCTTTCTTTCGAATGAGGAAGCACAGACAGTGTCGACTGGATTCCACGTCAAGTCAAAGTACGAGAACGACTAATCCGTTAGGCGGGAGGCGAGCCATGTCCGTCCTGGATATGGGATTGGCGACCGTCTGCATATTCGTCGACTGATGGCAACTCGGCCACCTCACCTGCCTGAGCGTCTTGAAACAAACGATTTAGGTACGGTACGCACCATCCGCACCCTGTCCCCGCTCCACCACATCCACTCAACTGCGACACTTTTACGACGCGTTCGATACGCAAGTAGTTGGTCAATTTTCGCTTCGTAATGTGGAAGCAAAGACACACTTCATCATCCATCTCCATCACTCGACCTCCCGTCTGCCGTGTTCAATCTGCCGTGTTCAAGATGTATGCGTGGGAAGATGAGTCCAGCTATTCCGCGGCCGTCGCCAACTGCAACGCGAGTCCGCAGGCGGTCAAGTATTCATCAATGTGCAGCGCCTCGGTAACCATGTGTTGGTTTCTCTGGCCGCAACCCATGGTGACGCAAGGAATACCACGTGCTGATAACCAGTTTGCATCGAGGCCACCATTCGCGATCGCCATTTCGGCTTCGTGGCCCTGGCCTTCAATCGCTCGCTTGGCAGCTTGTACACACGCGCTGTCTGTCGGCAAGCAGAAGGATTCGTAGTCCAGACGTCCGTCGAATTCGACGCTTCCAACATCGCCGTTGGTACTCTTGACTTGCTTCGCAGCTCGTCGAAAAGCCTTCTCGATTTCAGCTACGATCTTTTTGCGAAACACGGGATCGTGGCTTCGCGCCTCCGCTCGAATGCTGACAGAGTCAGTGACGACGTTAGTTGCGCTGCCACCTTCAATGACACCCACGTTACTTGTCCCGCTCTTTTTGCCCTTGCGGATATCACCGTGCCAACCGTTTTGATGCAAATCAGCGATCGCAAGTGCTGCAACTGCAATCGCACTGACTCCAGCCGCCGGAGCGTTTCCAGCGTGCGATGCCTTTCCACGGACGACGATTTCCATACGGTATCCGCCGGTCGCGCCGATCGTCATCTTGGTCGGAGAGCCACCGTCCCAATTGAACGCAAGTTCGCACTTCTTCAGTTTTGACAGCGGCAATAGACGAGCCCCGTGGAGGCCAATCTCTTCTTGGATAGTCCACAAGAACGTTAGCGGAGGTCGAGGCAGGTCGTGCTTGAGTATCTCCAGAGCCGCCGTCAACACAGTGGCGACTCCCGCTCGGTCGTCAGCACCCAGCCCCGTACCTGGATTGCCAGATCGAACGATGTTGCCCTTGCGAACCGGTTTACAACCCACACAAATGGGCACGGTATCCATATGTGCCATCAACAGCCGACGCGATGCTTTCATTGTGCCCGGCAGGTGGAATATTAGGTTCCCCGTATTGCCGCGGATGGGCGTCTTTTTGTTCGCTGAATCTGTTTGGATCTGCGACGCCTTGGCACCGGCGGCGATCAACTGTTCGCGAATGTAGTCCGCCACCGCCAACTCATCACCGCTTCCGCCGGGTATCGCCATCAACGCCATGACGCGACTGACGGCTGCTTTTTCTTGTGTCCTCGTCAGACGCCACTCATTGGCCGGGGCGATTTCAGTTTTGCGAGTTCGATTCTTGGCCAAATTGAACCTTCCTTCAGGGTACATCCACGGTTTACAGGTCACGGACGATCCAAAAGTCCACTTATGAACTTCAGGTCGGCGTCATTCTATGCGTACTCAGCCTGCTTCAAAACAAGTGATCGATTTGGTATCTCTGTCGAGTTCAATTTGGCGACCGTACCGCCCGGTTCCAAGAGCGCGAGACTCGGCGGTCAAAAACCAATCACGGAAAGCACTCAAATGGCATTTTCTCTCAGCGGACACGTTGCACTGGTCACCGGCAGTTCTACCGGACTTGGGAAAGCAGTAGCGATGGGGTTTGGTAAAGCCGGCGCAAAAGTCGCTGTGAACTACTACAACAACGAGCAACGCGCCGAGAAGACGATTGCCGAGTTCAAGGAACACGGAATCAAATGTGCGTTGTTCCGAGCAAACGCGATCGACGAGCAGAGCATCGATTCGATGTTCACAGAAATCGAATCGTCGCTAGGTCCAGTCGACATCCTCGTACCTAACGCGACGCCCGATCAACCCCTGAAGCCAATCGAGGATTACGATTGGGACTTTTATCAATCGATGCTCGACTTCTTTATCAAGAGTCCGTACCTGCTCACCCGCCGAGCGCTTCCCAACATGAAGAACAAATCGTGGGGACGCATCATCAATATCACCAGCGAGGTGTATCAATTGAGCGTGGCTCCATTTAGTGCTTATGTTGCGGCGAAGGGTGGCCAAATCGGTTGGTCACGCAGCATGGCCAAAGAACTTGCGCCGTTCGGTATCACGGTGAACATGATCGCACCGGGCTGGATTCCCACAGAGCGTCACGACAAAGATCCACAAGAGATGAAGGATGGCTATCTCGCCGACATCCCCATGGGACGCTGGGGAACGCCTGAAGACGTGGCCGGCGCGGCAGTCTACTACGCAAGCGAAGAAGCTGCTTTCGTCACAGGTCCGACGATCTGTGTGAACGGTGGCAATTCGCCCTGGTAGTTGAAAGCTGGCGAAACCGGACTCGGCAATCATTGCCGCTTGCGTTTTCGAACCGAGCGACTGATTGCAGCAAACGCCAACAAGCAAACCATCAACACTGTTGCTGTTTCGGGTTCAGGAACAGCAACGGCGTTGGTGTCTGCCCCAAAATTAGCTGACAGTACTAGGAAGTCAGCGAACTCAATTTGGCCATTGCAATCCGTATCGCCTTCGGGCACTTCGCCAGCGTTTCCGAAATTCGTAGACAGAATCAAGAAGTCTGCAAACTCGACTCGCCCGTTCCCATCGAAGTCACCCATGTTCGGTTCGCAGGCAGCCACTTCTGGTTGTAATTCAAACATGACGCCCGCGGCTCGCATCGAGACGAAACTCTCTTCACTGGCGATTTGAAACACTTCGATCAGTCCCTCTTCGTAGACAATGTCTCCAAGCGGTACCCAGTCGTGCCCTCGGTTGTTTTGATCGATCTCAACCGTGAACGTCTCCTCACCGGCGATTACTTCGTACTCGGTCAGCCCACCACCAACGTTCGTGGTAAAAGGCCACGTCGCATAGACTCGGTACGTACCCGATCCGCCACCGACTAAGCCGGTCGCAAATTCATCGTCGCCCAGTTTCTCGCCGCGAGAGATCGACAAGTTGTCCGCCTGGGACTCAGGGTCGTAGAAATAGCTGTAGGTGTCTGGCAATCCGTTTCCACCAAAGATGCTATCTCCCCCACTCATTCCGAACGCGCGAGACGGTGAGCTCTGCGATGCGTCCGATGTTCCACTGTCAAAGTCATAGAAGAAGTCGTCATTGAGCGTGATGATGCCGTCGTCCATCCCGTCCGTATCGATTTCTATCAGGTAGGCTGCGGAAGCAATATTGGTCGGCATGGACCAAAGTGCAGTGAGCAAGATCAAGTTTGTGATTGAGTTAATCGTTCGCATAACAGGCAGCCTAAAATTCTCTTTGGGATGTCACCAATGTAGATAATTTCACCGCGACGACATGTGGAAAATCGGCTTTTGGGGATTCAATCTGGAAACGCTTCGAACCGGCTCTGTTTATGGAACAGAATGCTTTGCAAGTTCGAGACTTGTAAACTGACCAAACTTCGAGACCTCCGCTTACACCTTTACCGTTACCCCGAAAACCATGGGTCGCTACTGACGCCGAGGGTTAGTTCTTCTTTTCGTTGGTTCGTCAGGTCGTGGTACGTGCGACTGCGCTGTTACCCCATCAAAGCGTATTTTACGTCCGATCAATCTCGTGATTTGACCTTTGCCTAGTTGACGCTCGAGAAGGTTCAGGTATTCATCTTGACGTATGTCATTAGTCAACGCGTCTGCTAACGCTGGCCTGTTCTTAGCCACGTACTTCTCCCAGTTCGGGTTCTTAGTGGGAGCCTGGAGACCGACTGCCTCGATTGCAAGAATAAGGTCCGAATTTGAATATCTCTTCACGCCTCCCTGAAGTAAGAGCTGCCTTAAGTGTTTCCACTGTCCGGTGCGTAGTACCGCGATAACTTCAGTACGAATCTCATCATTGAGTTCCGCCACGCCCTTAAGGTAAGACGCACGAATGGCGTCTCCTTTCTTGTCCGCTTCACCGTACTTTTCAATGGCCTTCTTCCGCGCTTCGACGAGCGCTATGGATTGCTCTTCCACAGACAATCCTTGTTTCCGTGCTTGCTGAAGAGCTTCGTGGCATGCGGCAAGGATTTTGGATGTCGTAGAGACAGAATTGAACTTCCGTTGGTATTCCACAAACCGTGTTATCTCGCCTTTGAGAATCTCCTCGATCCGTCCCTCCCTCAGCGACCGCGCCGCCCCTAACTGCTCTACGGTCAGCTTTAGCTCTTGTTGAATCGCGGGATTGAGCAAGAATCGAACTGCCTCCAACTTGACAAGCATGTTGGG
>CAYQMZ010000658.1:3841-4830 GCA_964418725.1 uncultured Pirellulaceae bacterium | reverse complement strand
AGCTGAGCCCACGCCATCAGCGAGCTCGCCTAAAGGCTCAGCAACGCCAACTGCTGATCGCATCTCGACAATGGTACGGCCACTCCCAAAGCCGCCCCGTTGTTTTCGCTAACCCGTATGCGACAAGCTACACACCGCTCTACCCGGTAGTACGAGTCGCCAACACGGTCACTCAGCAACCATACCGGACTTTAAATGTCGGGACTTACGGCTGGTACTAGAAGGTACGCAGCGGAGTTCGTCGATAAGCAATTCGACGTGCCTGGAGATTACAAAGAGCTAATTTCCAGGCCCGATCGCTTCACCCTGACCAGGCAGCAATGGCTACACCGGCGGCAGAAGCGTCGAATCAACGGTACACCGCGGCTCCAGCATTGACGAGTCGCGGTGTCGCAGACGAATGCGTGGACCGTAGTCCACGATGGCTCTAAAGAGCAGCACGGCGAGCGCGACGCTCAGCCCGAAGTCGTGCACGTCGGTTCAGAGCACTGGGCTTCTCATAGAACTCACGACGGCGCATTTCCTTTTTGATTCCACTTCTCTCGACAAGCTTACGAAACCGTCGGACGGCTTCCTGAATGCTTTCGCGGTCACGAACAACCAGCTTTACCACGCGAATCCTCGTTATCTGGTAAGGGGTGAATAATGGCCCAAATCAAGCCCATCACTATAAGTGTAGCCCTTTTTTGTGTCTAGGCCGCTAATCATATGACTGCGGAAAACCCCGAAAACCTGCCCTTCCCAACCGTCAAGCGATCCGGGCAAAGGCTCTCTCTTGCCGAAGTCGACGCCCAGCAAGACGAAATACTGCGTCAATTGGACGATCTCAATTCTGACATCCTCAAACTGCTCGAGGATTTCCGAGTGACTCTAGGCAAAGAAGCGGCGTAGTCCGACAGCCATATCGTCCGACTGCTCGGCGGAGCAACACACGCCAGACTCATTCTGGACGCTTGCTCAAGCGGGCCAAAATCAACGAAGTGGTAAAC
>CAYQMZ010000658.1:0-3831 GCA_964418725.1 uncultured Pirellulaceae bacterium | reverse complement strand
CGCGTCAACCGACAATGGATGGCTCGCAGGCATCGAATCGGACGCAGACACAGTTCGTCCAGCCGTAGGCAACTGTCGGCTACTATCGCCTCGAACCGGCCGATGGTCATCTGATTAAGTCCGCCAGCGACCTCGTGGAATCGTGTTGCCCCATCGCTATTGAAGTCGGCTCGCCATCTAATTAAGGCTGACTCCGCGAATACCAGATGAGCCCAGGGGAAGACGGAAAAAGCGTGACCGCCACGGGGATGGTACCAAGTCCAGCCGAACGAGATCCAAATTTGCCCGTTGTCGGTCAGTAGCTCCGACATCAAGTTCAGGATTGCCGCGGGATCATCGAAGTGCTCAAAGGCATCCAAGGAGATCACGACGTCTGCCGGCGTCTCGGTTGAGCGGACGAATTGGCAATTCTCGCTGACACCAGCTTGAGTCGCCTGTAGAGTGGCTGTCTCCCTGAAGTCATCCCTAAGCTCGACGCCCACCACTTGCGTTTCGAGTTGCTTCGCGATTTCAATGGCTTCGCGACCGACACCGCAGCCAAAATCAATCACGCTCTTGCCCTGAAGGCGATCGAACACGTCGTTGCCAAAATGCGTTCGAAGCTTTGCGTTTGGCGACTCGTAGCTTTGCCCACCACTCGAATGCCTTTGGCGTGGAGGAGCAATCACCTTGAGCAACCGATACCCAAGATCTCCGGTAATGAAGGACATAACATCGACCCGCCACAATGCACAAAACGTACGTCTGACCGATATACGAAGGGCCGAGAGTTTTATCCCTCAAAAATGCATAATTAAGCAGCAGTGAACTCAACTGGCGATGCTACCGACACTTCGGCCCCCGCAAGCTTCCGATCGTCCTGCTGGAGCGTAAGAGCCGGGTCCCCACCGAGCACGGAACTCAAGATGGCCGGCAGCTGCTCGCCTAGATAGGTTCGCGTTGCATCGTTATTCGGAGCATAAGCTCGGTCGTTCACAGCGAGCTCGAAGCTCGTTCGACTGAACTTCAGACCGGGCAACTCCGCCTCTAACCGAGCACATGCGGCCGCGGCAGCCTTAAAGGCGTGCTGAATGCGATCTTGGTCTGAACCATCTTGAGCGACCTTACAGACGTACTTGAGGCCAGGCTTTCCCGCCGTGTTGTCCATGTAGTAGTCGGCTTCATGTCCGGTCATGACTACGCCGGGGCCATTCGGGACATGTCGATAATCGGCGACATCGATCATCATTTCGCCAGGCATCGACTGAGCCGCTACCCAACCGTGGAAAACGTTAATGAACTGTTCCCAGTCCACGCTCAATTCTCCATCAACAAAAACTTTAAATGCGATGTGTTGAAGTTCCATGTCAGTCGTCAGGTTGGGTTTTAGCTGTGAGCCGATGGCGCCTGCAGCGAGTTTGCAGTTCGTCCACCCAGCGCCTTTGGGCGAAACGCTCGCAGTGCCAGTTACGAGGCCGTATCGACGCCTTCTACGCGAATCCGGTTGTAGCAATTGTGGACAGACTCGATAAACAAGTGAGCTTCCTCAATCAAAGTCCGAGCAGATTGGACCGTGTGCTTTGTCGCCTTGGCTTCGTGTGCCGCAAAGAGGTAGTCAGCGAACTTTGAACCAGCGAACGGGTCAAAGACACGCTGTGTGTCATAGAACCGCTCCTTGAATTCCTCGATTACCTCATCGGGGTCATCGTCGGTGACGTCGTCGTACTGCAACAGAACCAACGCCTTCGCAGCTTTCACCATTGCCTTGTAGGCTTCGTCTCCGGCCTGCTCGCCTTTGCCGTCTTCCAGCATGACTTGGGCCTCGAATTCCAGCCGTTCGGCGGCGGTAATTTCGAACTCGAATTGCGTCACAACTTCACCGGCACACTCGCCCTTACCGATGTCGCCCAGCGAATACTGGCGTGGGTCGGACCAATCGGAAAAGAATGCCGCGTCCTCGTCGTGGCTGGGAGGATCTTGAGTGAGAGGATCCAGCACCTGCTTTAGCTTCACCTTCCCGATGCGACCTACAAACGCCTGAAACAACTCAGTCCCATCGCGTTCACGCATGTAGTAGTCGGTCAACAACGACAGTGCATCGGGAACACGTTTGGACGGAATAGCAACGATTGGCAATCCGTACGCACCGGCGTTTTCTTCCCACTGCCCTCCCAGGACGACCTGGAAGTGTGGCACCTTAAAACCACCCATCGTGCGGCTGACACCGTAAAACCCGATGTCCGCTGCGTGGTGCTGACCACAACTGTTAAAGCATCCACTGACTTTGATGTGGAGATTCTCGATTGCCTCGTCAAGTTCCACGCCCTTGGCAAGCAACCGATCTCGCAGCTCGCCAGCCAGACCTCTAGAGGATGAGATCCCTAACTTGCAAGTGTCGGTTCCGGGGCATGCCACGATGTCCGTAATGCAACTGGCACCGGGCTCGGCTAGCCCGATAGCGGACAGTTTCTCGTACAAGGCGGGAACGTCCGACTTGCTGACCCATCGAATCACAAAGTTCTGTTCAACCGTCGTGCGAATCGTTCCGTTTGTGAACTCTCTTACGATATCCGCAAGACTGCGAAGCTGATCCGGCGTGATGTCACCCAGCGGCAACGTAACCGTTGCACAGGCATAACCGTCTTGCTTCTGATCACGAATGTTCGTCTTGATCCAGTGGTTCATCTGCACGTTGCCGTTGAGCTCGGGCAGTTCACCTGGCGGATTCTTCGGTTCTTCACTGGCTCGCTCGACGCTTTCGACGAAGTTTGTCCAGCGATCGTCATGCGGCAACTTCGCCCGTTCGGCAGCCACCTCTTCGCGGAACTTCTCAATGCCCCACTTTTCGATCAGGAACTTGAGTCTCGCACGACTTCGAACCTTCTTTTCTCCGTGACGACCAAACAGTCGAGAGATTGCTTGCACCGTCGGAAGCAATTCTTCGGGAGCCATGAATTCATCCAAGACTTTGGCTTGTCGAGGAACGGCCCCCAAACCGCCACCAACCACGACTTTGAAGCCCCGGACTTCCTCGCCATCGATCTCTCGAACGCGAGCCGTGACGCCGTAGTCATGCATTTGAGCCAAACCGCAGGCGTGTTGCTCACAGCCACTGAAGGACGGCTTGAACTTCCGGCCAAAGTTTTGAGCATCCTGGTGACCGATCATGAACCACGTCAGTGCGTCGGCATACGGAGTCACGTCAAAAGGCTCGTCTTTACAGACGCCCATGAACGGGCAGCCAGTGACATTCCGTACGGAGTTACCGCAGGCTTCTCGTGTCGTAATTCCGACTGCCGCCAATCGCCGCATTACTGCGGGCGTGTCTTCAATGTGGATGAAGTGCAGCTGAAAGTCCTGACGCGTTGTGATGTGTGCAATGCCGTCGGAGTACTCTTCCGCCAGCTCCGCCATGCACTCAAGCTGCTCTGGAGTCATGCCGCCATACGGAATCTTGATCCGCTGCATACCCGGCGCGTCCCAGATCGTGTTCGGCCCCTTCGTGATCTTGTCTTCGTAGGGCAGAGCCTTGGACTCAGAACCGTCGTGACGCTGGCCGTTATCGTATCGCTGGCCATACACCCCACGGCGCAGTCGCGTTTCTGCAAAAACCTTCTCGTCGACCTTATCCTGACTACGCAGTGCGATCTCGGTCTCAAATGTATCGATTTCCTCCGCAAGCTGAGCAGGAATTTTGTCCGCAAGCTGCTGCTTCCAGAGATCGTGGCTGGCTTTCATCCAAGCACTCCCAAATAGGCAATCGGGCCGTTTAGCCCTACGAAAAACGGTTGATAATCTGGCCGAATCGGAAGAGCCAACCGCAAGCACGTAATTTATCAGAATGCAGGTTTG
>CAYQMZ010000657.1:0-4831 GCA_964418725.1 uncultured Pirellulaceae bacterium | reverse complement strand
TCAAAGAATCGCTTCCCGCCATGGGCACCACCGTGAACAACTTCCAGGGCACCTACAAGGTCTGCGTGTTTGCTGTACGCCCCCTCTAGTTCATGCGATTGATTAATCGGCACCTGGGGGTCTTGGTCACCGTGAACTAAGAGCAACGGCGGGTCGCCTGCGTCGACATGGAATACCGGGCTCGCCAGTTCCGCGATCTGCTGTTTGTCATCAGGTTGTCCCCCGAGCAGCAACTGGAGGGCTGGAATTCTCACACCCAACCCATGCGGAGTCGATTGTTTGAGAATCGTCCGAAGGTTTGTTGGCCCGTAGAAGTCCACGATTGCCTGGACATCCGAAGAGTGATCGAGATGCGATCCGACTTCACCCTCAAGCTGCTCATGGTCGTTCGTTACTCCAACCAACGCAGCAAGGTGCCCTCCCGCAGACGCACCAGCAACACCAATCCTGCTTCCGTCGTAACCATATTGCCGTTGCTTTGCTCGCAAGAATCGAATTGCCGCTTTGCAGTCGTGCACTTGCGCGGGAAATCTCGCGATGGGCGTCAACCGATAATCGACACTTGCAACGGCGTAGCCAGCCTCAACCAAAAATCCAAGCGGCATGCTTCGTTTGCTACCTGCTCGCCACGCCCCACCATGGATCCAAACGACGAGCGGCGCCGACTTGACTCCTTTTGGTAGGTAGAGGTCCAGCAAGAGTCGATGTTCACCAACCCGAGCGTACTCAACGTCTCTGTGCACCACCTCTTTGCTCTGGTCCGCCGCTTGAACCAGCTTCACATCGCAAACGAACGAAAGGGATAGCAAGGCGATGACCGTCAAGAATAATCGATTCATCAGAAGTCCGGCTGCGGGTGATAGAAAAACACAGGATACATCGAATCGGAATCGGTGACGAATGCTACGGCCTAGAGACACAGTGAGTTTCTTCGGTACCGCCAGTTGAATACACTGGTGAGCGATTTACGGGATGACAACTCCCTCCCTCCGGATTCCATTCCTGCGACTCACTGCCTCGGACATAGTGTCGCAACGCCATCGACGAAAGCATCCACAAATGCCCAATAGTAAATCTAGCCGACGTGCCTTTATGGCAACTTCCTCAGCCGCCGCGGTTGCAGCAACGGTCGCAGTGCATTCCGCCGAATCTGAAGCAGCCGAAGAGACCAGCAGTCCGAACCAGAAGCTACGTATCGGCTTTATCGGCCCAGGAGGCCGCGGCTTTGGCGCCCACGTAAAACGCCTTACGAAACTCGCAGTCGAAGGTCAGCCTATCGAACTGGTTGCCGTATGCGATGTGTACAACAAGCATCGCGACCGAGCGGCAAAACACATTCAAAAGGCAACAGGCAAAGCACCAAACGAGTACGAAGACTATCGCGACATGATCGCCAAGGAGGATCTGGATGCCGTCTGTATCGGAACCCCCGACCATTGGCCCCACAAGCAAACAGTTGATGCTTTGAATGCGGGGCTTCACGTCTACTGTGAAAAACCAATGACCAAGACTGTCGACGAAGCGATCAGCGTCCTAAAGACGTGGCGCAAGTCAGGCAAGGTCATGCAGGTTGGAGTCCAGTCCACAAGCTTGCCACTTTGGCCGCAGGTCAACAAGCTTCTAACCGAGGGCAAGCTTGGCAAAGTCTTGATGTACCAAACAGAGTTCTTTCGCAACTCTGCGATGGGCCAGTGGAGATACTACGCGCTTGAACCGGAGATGACACCGAAGAACATCAATTGGAGAAAGTGGCTTGGGGTCGAAGAAGGCCTGGCCGAATACGAGGACTTCGACCGAGCGAAATACAAGCAGTGGCGTCGATTTTGGGCCTACGGATCGGGGATGTTTACCGACCTGTTTGTGCATCGCACGACCAGTATGCTCAAGGCAACTGGCCTACGGTTCCCAGCCCGCGTCTGCGGCTCTGGCGGCATCTTCATCGAGTACGACGGCCGTGATGTCCCGGACGTGGCGACCGTAGTTGCCGATTTTCCCGAAGGAGTGCAAGGCCTAGTCACTGCGACGATGGCTTGCCAAAACACACCGATTGCTCAAACGATTCGCGGCCACTTTGGCTCATTGGTTTTCGGCAACGGTGAAGCGTTTGACTCTTTCGATTACATTCCAGAGCGGCCCCAGGTCACCCGGAACAGCAAGCTCAGAAAAGAGACCATTGAAACGGCAGCAGTGAAAGACACGACCTATGCTCACTTCAAAAACTGGGTGGACGCGATGGTCGCCAATGATCCGTCGATGTGTAACAACGATCCGGAATTAGGCGCCGCAGCAATCACAACGGTGATTCTTGGTGCTCAAAGCTATCGTCAGGGGAAGATCTTCCACTTCGACGATTCTGACTACACGGTTCACGATGCGAATGATTCCTGGGCAACCAACTGGGAGAAGCGTTCCGCCAAGCGAGGCAAGCCGAATCACATCAAAGGCTGGTCGGCGGGCGACCACGGAAGCGTCCTCGAAGAACCCGAGCACATGAAGCTCGCTGGTCCTTGGATCGATGGCAAACCACCAGAGAGTTAAAGCGATAACGAGGAGCTATCTCAAACATCGCCACCCCAGCCGTAAGGGCGCTAGCCCCGGACCAGCAGTTTCAACAACATCATGCATCATGAGAATGCTGCGATTGTTTACATCATGCGTCGTTCGTCCGGGGCTAGCGCCCGAGCGGCTGGCGGTTTGAGAAAGGCCCCACAAACCAACTACTTCCCTCGTCCGATTCGATCCTGGACTTCGCCAGCGTAAATGATCGCCTGTTTCAGGTCGTCTTCCTTATTTAGCAGCTGAACTGCCCAACGCCTTCTTCGTGTCTTCGTGTCTTCGTGTCTTCGTGTCTTCGTGTCTTCGTGTCTTCGTGCCTTCGTGCCTTTGTGCGTGATCATCCTGAGTCAGTCGCTTGGGTACGCCGCCGCTCCACCAGCCGCCGCGAAAAAAGTCGTCTTCAAGTCCCAGCTCTTCAGAACCGGAAAGCTGATCGCTGACCGTCTCTTCGCCCAATAGGCTGAACGAACTTCCACACGCCGGGCAGTGTACGTTCGACAGCTCTGCCGCGTCTGAAATCTCGATTGGAGTTCGGCAGTGAGGGCAGCGAGTTTGCATCTGAGTCGGGTAGGCTCACTACACTTAAATGGGCAGAATACCAAAAACTAACCGAAGTTCGTAGTCAGTCGGTCGCAGCTACCGACACTTGAGACTTAGCCAGACCACACGGTAGTATTTCGAGGATCGAAAATGATTTTTCGCCTTTCGCAAAAGCTAAACGCCAAAGTCAAAGCCGGGAAGCTCGAGACCATCGCGTTGGCCGACAACCTTTTCGTTGACTGGTCGTGCCATGTCTTCAACGTCAGTCGGACACAGTACATCATCTTCTGCAACACAGATTCGTTACTGTCGTGCCTGTCCCTTCGCAAGGGCGTTAACAACCCAGAGAGTCTCACTAAGCGAGGGATGGAAACGATTGGTTCATTCCTTACCGAATTGGGGCACGAAGGTATTTTCGACGAACACATCGCTCCGGCTGTTGAACACGTTCAATTCGCCAAAGCTTTGAATCGGTCTGTTACTGGCTCGATGAATGAACTGCTGCTACACGCCCAATACGATTTGGACGCTGGCTTGTCCCTCGGTGAAGCAACGAAACGCCTTATCGAAATCCCCATGTCGGGATTGAAGGATAGGGGTTCCCGCGGATACGGCTATCCGGGCAGAGTCTTCGAACAGCTTGGGAGCGAGATTGCTTAGTAGAATCGTGCGAATCACCACCTTCATTGATGACGTGCTGGGACGTGAGGTTCCGATAAATCTCGGTCGTCGTTAGTCGGTCATGGCCGAGGAGTTTATTGAGCGCCGCGATCGAACCGCCTTACTGCGAGAACATCGTCGCAAACGTATGGCGGAGAACGTGCGGCTTGACCTCGACGCTCAATCGAGGCTCGTTGGCGACACGCTTGGCGATTTTCTATGCTCGACGGACGCCGATAGGAAATGAAGCCCTAGGCTTTTGCGAAAGAATTGACGCCCAACTTCGACCCAGACGAATTTCTCCGAGTTCGCGCAAGCTCATCGGTCTGCCGACCTAGACCAGACCGCTGTTTCCAAGCAAAATCTCGAAGTGAAAGACGATGATGCATCCGCTGAGCCTTCGTAATGGGAATGACAAAAGCTTCACTGTCGAGTCCATTCAGCAACATTCCTTACACCATCAAATCACGCATCGGAAACGTTACCGCAATTCAACGGCTGGCCCTCCGAGACGTTCACTCAGGACGTCCAGCAACGCGAGATCGTGCAGTTCGTCGTTCAGGTCAATCATGCCGCTGATCTGGGCGAACGAAGATGCGTTCGGCTGATTCGTTGGATCGTAGAGCGTGTTAGATTGCAAAATGACGCTCGCCGGCGCGACTCCTGGTGGAACCAGTAGGACGACGTGATTGTCGTTGTCGTCCACGTCCTCAAAACCAGTTGGGATGTGTGAATGGCCATTCTCATCGATGATGCGAAAAGCCACCATCGAACGTGAGTTGAATACGCGTCGGCGTTGTCTCGTTACCCGCCGTATTCACTTCGGCCGGGTCGATGAGAGCCAGAACTAGCGAGGTTCCGAACTCGCTAGTCGTGACTTCGGTCGTGAGCCCTTGTAGCTCCTCACCGTTCACTGATAGCACCGAGCCGACGACTTGGACGCTCACCGGCATGTCATCGGCTGAACCTAGCTGACCGGCGAGGAGGACGGTTCGCATCTCATCGGACTCGATCGCAGGTGCCAGCGTGACGCGGGCGGGCGGCACGGGACGGCTGGGCGACACGGCCAAGGTCG
>CAYQMZ010000656.1:0-4836 GCA_964418725.1 uncultured Pirellulaceae bacterium | reverse complement strand
GGATCAGGTCGCTGGTCACCATAGAATCCAATCGCAGAAGCCGAAACGAGGACTTTGGGCTTTTGGTCTAGTCCAGCCAACGTCGAGCAAAGCAATCGTGTGCCAACCACGCGGCTGTCACGAATGCGTTGCTTCTTGGCAGCATTCCAACGACCTTCCGCGATGTTGTCGCCTGCCAAGTGAACAACTGCGTCGAGTCCTTCGAAATCAGCCGCATTGATTTTTCCGTCGGCAGGGGCCCAGGAAATCACGCCTTCTTTGGCAGGCTTACGGGTAACTGGGATGACTGTCACGCCATCCGCTTCGAGAGACTTTGTCAACGCGGTTCCAACAAGCCCCGATGCTCCCGTAATTGCGACCTTCATTCAATAACTCCATACAGACTAAGGTTCTCAGACAACCCCGGGCATCCAACGCCCAAGCTCGTGTTTCATTATTACAATGCGACGCACTTTGTCACCGACGGGAATTTGTCTCGTCCATGCTTCCCATTACCCAAACCGCCCGCAAGCCCTAGACTTAACGGTTTGTACGCCTGTAACATCCCGCAAAAGGCCCAGCTACTACTTGGTTATGGCGAACGAACTGGAAGTCAACGAATTCTTGAAGCTTGGAGCGAACGGCATCATCGTCGATGTGCGGTCGCCGGGCGAATTCGTCCAGGGGCACATTCCAGACGCGATCAATTGCCCGCTGTTTTCGGATGACGAACGTGCAGAGGTAGGTACCTGTTACAAGCAGCAGGGACGACAGCCCGCCGTCTTTTTGGGCCTTGAGATCATTGGCCCCAAGATGCGTGCACTGGCGGAATCCGTCCAAGAATTGGTCGACGCGCGGCCTGAAGAACAGCCACCTTTGCTCGTGCATTGTTGGCGTGGCGGAATGCGAAGCGCCAGTTTCTGCTGGCTGCTGGAGCAAGTCGGGTTGCAGCCAATGATGCTGCGGGGCGGCTACAAGGCATTTCGTCGAGCAGCTCACCAAGCGTTCGGTGCCGAGCGCAAACTGGTTGTATTGTCAGGAATGACCGGAGCCGGCAAAACTCAGAAGCTGCACGAGCTGGCACAATCAGGCCAGCAGACTTTGGACTTAGAGGGACTGGCGCACCATCGCGGCTCGTCTTTTGGGGCCATCGGGCTGCCACCACAACCAACGTGTGAGCAATTTCAAAATCGAGTCTACATGCGACTCCGAGAGCTGGATTCGGAGCAAATCACATGGGTAGAGGACGAGAGCCCGTCGATCGGTAAAGTCCGCGTTCCGGATGAGCTGTGGTGGATGATGCGGCGATCTCCTGCATTCGTACTGCAAGTCGATCGTCGTGACCGAGCCGAAAACTTGGCGGCCGAGTATGGCCAGCTCTCGGCCAAGCTACTGGCAGATGCGACACAACGCCTTGAAAAGCGACTTGGGCGTCCACGAGTCACTGAATTGCTGAACGATTTGGATCAGGGCAAGCTCGTCGACGTGGCGTACAAACTGCTGGAGTACTACGACAAAACCTATCAGCACGCCGCCAAACGACGTCCGCGAATGCACGTCTTCAAAATCGACTCGGGACACTCAGCTCCAGAACTTGTTCGGCGGTCCAGAGATCTGTCGCCGCAGCTCTTGCCCGCAGCCGCGAGTAGCGAACAGTCTTAGTGCACGTGCCACGATGCGTTGCCTTGATTCACGCTGCCGCAGTCAGCGTGCATGCTTGCTGTCGCTGAAAAAAGTGGTGTCAGGATTTAAGCCTAGGACAAAATCTGCCGATTGCATGAGCTGTAACCACAAACCTCATGCCCGACATGTTGCTATGCAATCAATCACATCAATCTTAAATGACGCGAGAATCGTCGAGCACACCGCAGCAGACGACAATGTGAGGGCTCTAGCGGGACTTGTTCAGCAGCTAGCCTTGCGAGTGCAGGAAGCGGAAGCGTTGGCGGCAACGAATGAATTGAAGTTGCAGTCACGGACTCCACTGTCGACTGTCACCTCGAGCAGCTAACAGACGGCTCGTGGCTAGTTGTTGCGGTGCTTGCTTAGTTCTCAAGTACCGAACTGGCTTCTTGAACATGGATCAGCACCTCGTAGCCGATCTTCTCGATTACTCGGTCTGACAGATCTAGTTCCGCCCAGACTCGAGGGTCCAGCTTAGGGAATCGATCGGATTCGGCAGAGAATCCCAGACCGTGTGCGATCGCGTCGGCAAGGTGGACAACGTACACAAAAGTTCCCGTGGTGGCTGGTTCGTGATGCGAGAGTGCCGCGTCGCAAACGCAATCTGGGAGTCCCCAGTGCTTGAGGACAGCGTACCCGAAATCCGTGTGCTGCAATCCAAAGACGTTTAACTCTGCATCCATCCGACTGTAGTTGGGCTGTTCCGCGACGTCCGACATTTCGACGTGCTTCTTCCAGTACTGCTCGGCGATCAACATCTTGCCGACGTCGTGTAGCAGTCCGGCCAAAAATGCCATGTCGGTATCGATCGATATGGTGTCGGACTTCTCGGTGAGAGTTCTCGCTACCAGCGACGCGCCCGCGGCAACTGCCAGGGAGTGCTCCCAGAATTTTCGCGGGCTAAACCACTGTGATTCCGTCGTGACGAACGCACCAAATACGGATGCCGTGAGCACGATGTGGCGGACGCCTCGCAAGCCGATAAATGCAAGCGCTTGATCGAGCCGTTCTACTTCGCGCGACAAGGGATACATTGGGGAATTGACCAGCTTCAGTGTGCGAGCTGCGATTGCCGGATCGAGCGCCACCACTTCCGCAGCGTCTTTCATTGAGGCGTCTGGGTCGCTGATCACGCGGTCCAACTTCTCGACTAACTTCGGCATGGCCGGCAGATCACCAGAATGCGCGATGCCATCCAGTAAGCGTTGGCGGTGCTGCCGGATGTCTTCGCCAAAAAGTGTTTCGTCTGGCTCGACAGTTTCGCCTTCGTTGTGTGCCTGAAAGCGGAGGCTAGATGCTTTCAGCAGCGTCCTGAAGCGTTGGACATAGACATTCTGGGGTACGCAATCAAACCGCTTCTCGAACTCATGTTCGAGCTGCCGATCGTTCGTGGATTCTGTGATTACGTCATTCGCCATTGGTGTCGCCCCGCCGACAAACGTCATCGGGCAAAGGCGATTGCGTTTGAGTAGATTCTGTGTATTTCGCCGAGAATCCAAAGTCAGTTGCGTATGATTATGCATTTAATCGACGTTACCTGACGCGGTGCAACCCGCGGCTGGGACGAAAACAATATCGACGCAATAACCGCTGCAATCGGATCACCACCACCGTGCTATTCCTAAATCGCAAGAATGGTGGGTTTCCGGCATGCACCACATTAACAATCTGGAGATTCTCATATCTCCGGATGGCAAAGGGCACCTCCCTGCTGTGTGTTTCACGTAAGGGGCTGTAGACTGCCCTCGGTTGGGTGGCAGGTGCGCTCACCCTCAAAGCTACTCACCACATTTCAAGGGAGATATGAAATGGGTCTCATTCAAGAATTCAAAGAGTTTGCCATGAAAGGCAACGTCGTCGATATGGCAGTCGGCGTCGTCATTGGATCTGCCTTTGGAAAAATTATCGGTTCGTTCGTGTCCAATATCATTATGCCGCCCTTGAATCTGCTGACAGCCAAGTATGGCGTGAACTTTACGAACATGTCGTACAAGATTCCCACTGAGGCGCCAAACATACTGGAAGATGGCACGATGGAGAAAGCGGCTGATGGAACGCCGGTCCTTTCCGAGCAATTGTATCCCGTATTGCAGTACGGGGCGTTCATTCAGACGGTCGTCGATTTCCTAATCGTGGCTGCGGCCATCTTCCTCGCGGTGAAAATCATGAATACCCTTCGCAATCAGGTTGCTCCTGAGGAAGAGGAAGCACCGAAGACAAAGACCTGCGAATATTGCAAGATGGACATTCCGATTGACGCGGTCCGATGCGGTCATTGCACATCAGCGATCGAATTGGCCACATAGCATCGTGGGTGCACGAAACGCGCGGTTGTCGTAGATCAGTGGAGCGAGCGATTTTTTCGCTCGTTCCACATCTTTCGCACTAGGCCATCTCTGTAGATAGATTCCCCAAAGGGCCGGTTTGACTGGTTGGCGTTCGGCAGTCGGCGTCGAGCCTTGCCGACAGTGTTTCCAGTTGCTGGTTGTAACGCTTGCCAAATTGAAAATCGAATTGCTCCATCGTCAATTGGTTTCTAAGCATTCCTGGCGTAATGAGTGGTTTGCCGGAAGTCCAAGAGTAATCAATTGGAGGCCGGAGCAGCCGCGGCATGCGTAACGACCAGCCTTCTTCTGTTTTCCTGAATTCACACCGCGCGAGCGCCGGGATGTTTCCCACCTTTTCCTTGGGGAAGACGATCAACTTGCCATCTTGTGGCAACTCGGTTTTCGGGCGCCACCAATGCATGACGAAGTCGCACAAAATGGATCGGTAGAATACTTCTCTGCGTTTGATCCACGCAAAGGCCAACAAGCAGCAAGCCAATATCGCCAGGTTGATGACTGTCGCAATGGTTGGGCTGAATGCATAAACCGCGGCTAATAACGCACATGCCGTCTTATTCGCTGCCTCGAACATAGCGTCAATGAACGGGACGGGCGTGATCCATATCAAGATCTCGAAGAAGAACTTCACCGAGTTGATCACGATAATATTCACCACCGTGGCAAGCATGAGCAGGCCTTCCGCCGTGACGTCGATGAAGCCAGCCTGGTAGACCACCGCCACCTGCGGTTCGTCTGGCCCCATTTCGATTCCGCCCATAACGCGAATCACCAGCAGAATGACAATCGCCGAATATGTCTCCAGCTGATCCATTGCCTGAGCAAAGGG